>JAJDAH010000341.1 GCA_029261965.1 Polyangiaceae bacterium | reverse complement strand
CCCACCGCACCCACCGCACCCACCGCACCCACCGCACGACTTGACGACGCCGCGCCCCCCGCGAAGATCCCACCATGAGCAAACCCGTCGTCGTATTCGGCGCCACCGGATTCACGGGGCGCCTGGTCGTCGACGCCCTCATGGATCTGGGCGTCGCCGATGTCATCCTCGGCGGGCGGAGCGCCGAGCGGCTCGGCGCGCTCGCCGAAGAACATGGCGGCCTCGACTTCCGAGTGGCGGACGCGCGGCAGCCGGAGACTCTCGGAGCGCTCGTCGAAGGCGCCCACGTCGTCATCGATACCGCCGGACCTTTCGCCGAATTCGGTGAGCCTGTCGTTCAGGCAGCGATCGGGGCGCGCGCACACTTCCTCGATACGACCGGCGAGCAAGCCTACATGCTCAACGTGCTTCAGCGGTTCCACGGCGTTGCCCGCGAGCGCAAAGTGGCCGTGGTCAACGCGCAGGCCTTCGAATTCGCGCTCGGCTACTGCTGCGCCGCCATGCTCGCCGAGTGCGACACCACGCTGCACACCATCGACGTGTTCAATCGCGTCGAGGGGTTCGGGACCACCCGCGGCACCCAGAAGTCCGGGCTGGGGGCCCTGGCCGCGGACGCCTGGGTTCGAAAGAACGGCCAACTCAAGTCCCGCGGGCTCTCGCCGCTCCCCCTCGAAGTGCAATTCCCCAACTCCAAAAAGACCGAGCTCGGCGTCCCCTTTCCCGGAGGCGAGGCGTTGCACCTGGCCCGAGTGCACCCCCAAGTGGAAAACATCACGACGAACGTCGTGCTCCCGCGGAAGATCGCCCGGGCAGCCATGGCGCTCTGGTCGATGCGGCCGCTCTACCGGCGCCTGCACCGAGCGGGCCTCGGCAGGCTCGTCGAGCGACGCATCGACGCGGGTCCAGACGGACCCGACGAACGAAGCCGCGCGCTGCAGTTCTTCAAGGTACTCGCGCGAGGCCAGGGCCCAGGCGGCACGGCCACGGTGATGTGCGAGGGCGTCGACCCCTACGGGATCACGGGAACCATCGCCGCGGTGGGGGCCAAGATGTTGGTCGACGGGGCCCCGCTCGACATCGGAGTGGTTTCGACCGATCAGGCGTTCGGGCCGAGCGCGTTTCTCGACGCCCTGTCACCACACGGAGTTTCGCTCGTTCGCTAACCCGAGCCCGAGCCCGTGAGGCACGCGCGACCATCCGGGAGCAGAAACATCGCCAGGGTGCCCGACCACTCGGTTGCTCTCGAATCGAAGAGCAAAATCGGCCAAGCAAAAAGTCGCACTTCGAACTGCACTGCTGTTGGCATGCGCTCGAGGCGAGTCAGAAATTTCTTGGCGCCCGACATGGCTCGCCCGAAAAGATGCCCGTGAAACGAGGGCGCCTCCCGCTTCGAGCGATAGGGGCTGTCGCGCCCCCCTCCGTCGGAGTTCACGAGAAGACAATCGGGCAAGCTCTGGATCTGCGCCAACACGCGGCTCGTGCTGAGTTTGACGTCGTGCGGCATCGCCGGTGAAAAAATCTTTCGCACCGGCACCGGCGTCTCGGTCACGTAGTGCATGACCGCGTGCAAAATCTTGCCGCTCGAGGCGCAGTGGTTGCACGAGTAGTACTCCGTCTGGCGAAGTACTGCGCAGTGAGTGCAGGTTTTCTGTTCAGGCGGCGCAACGTCGAGGAGGCGGTAGCTGGTCTTGGTGAGGTTGCCCGCGAGGTTGGCGGCTCGCTTTGGCCGCGCGCTCGGCATGCGCTCGTACACGGCCGCGCTCATCTCCTCGACTTTCGACCAAGAAGAGCGCTTCAACACCATGCCACTGGCCACCACTACGGCGAGCCTTTTTTCGTTGTTCGGCACGACGCGGGGAAGGTGCTCCGGAGAAAAGCCGATCCCGGGATCGATCCGCATCGATTCGAAATCCCACCGCGCCCCTCGAAGCTCGGGAAGGTAGTCCTCGGCACGACGAAGCATCCGAAGAGCGTAAACGAGAACCCTTCAGCCAGCCGCGCTCTTTCTCGCCAACCGGACTCTCGCAGCAGTGACCGCAGCACCGAGGTGCCGCCCCTGAAGCGTGTCCGGCACGATGCGCATGGCCTCGAGCATGGCTTCGAGCATCGCGTGGGCGGAAACGAAGCGCCGCTCGGGATCGCGGTCGAGACTCTTGTGCACGATGCGCGCCAGCGCCAGGGGCACCTCTGGCCGCTTGGTGTTGATGAGAGGAATGTTCGGATCCCGGAGCAGTTGGATCACCTCGACGTCGGTAGGAGCATGAAAGAGCCGCTCTCCAGTCAGTCCCTCCCACAGGATGACCGCCAGGCTGAACATGTCCGATTGCGGAGTCGCTCCGATGCCGAGCACCATCTCCGGCGCCAGGTAGCTGAGCTTGCCTTTGACGATGTCCGGGTGCGTCATGCGTCCTCGATCGCGAGCGCGGGCGAGGCCAAAGTCGGCGAGCTTCACGATCCCCGTCGAGTCGATGAGGATGTTTTCCGGCGTGACGTCCCGGTGAAGAACCGGCATCAGCTTGCCAGCATCGTCTCGACGGTTGTGCGCGGCGTCGAGCGCGCGCAGCACTTCGATGGCGATCGCCGCGAGCGTCTGCCACGGCGCGCCGCCCCGCATGCCCTCGTAGCTCGAGAGCAAGTCCCCGAGATGCACGCCGTCAATCCACTCGGTCACGAGGTACTGATCTCCGTCGGCATCGACTCCGAAGTCGTGGACCTGCGCGATGTTGGGGTGGCGGAGCTGAGTGCCGACCCGCGCCTCCTCCACGAACATGTCGACGTAGTAAGGGAGCCCCTCGAAGCCCTCGCGAATTCTCTTGATGGCGACCACCTGCCGAAACCCCTCCGCCCCGAGGGTGTAGCCCCGCCAGACCACCGCCATGCCGCCCTGGGCGATGCGTTCGGCGAGCTCGTAGCGCCCGCTGAGCACTTTCCCGGGTTGGTCTTCCGGCATCGACGCGTCACCGTAGCAACCCTCGGTGTCCGGGTCGTGCTTATTAGGCGCCTCAGTAAGCCGTCAACGCCACCACAGCTCGACGCTCGTATGAAATGCCCGACCCGGCAGCGGAAATCCAACAGCGTCGAACTGCGCGGCGGCCAGAACGTTCTCGAGCCGAGCTCGTGCGGCGACGCGATCACCCGCCAGCGACACGCCGACTTCGAGATCGAGCGATGTCTGCGCCGGAATGATCTCGAGCCCTGCGGGATCCGCCACGCGAGAAGAACGATGCGTCACTCGCGCCGCGACGCTCGCGCGGTCGACGCTGAGCGCCGGCAGCGCCGGCTCGGCGAAAAGCTCGACGCGCTCACTCACGACGAAACGGGAAAGAAAAGGAATGAGATCACTCGCGAGCGAACGACCCGGAGTCGTGTCTCTGGGGTCGAGCAGAGTCACGCTGAGCTCGGACTGAACCGCGTTGAAAAACCGCTTCACTCCCATCAGCTCCGCGCCGAACACCCTCGCCTCCCCCGCGTTCACGGGCCTGAGCACGCCGAACGACGATTGCCGAAAGGTGACCAGATCGTCAGCGAGGCGAAAGAACCCGAACGCATCCACGTAGGCTCGAAACGCCGAACGCGGAGACCCCGTCGTGCGAAGCCGGAAACCTGCGTCG
>JAJDAH010000035.1 GCA_029261965.1 Polyangiaceae bacterium | reverse complement strand
AAACATCCGACCGAGAAGCGGCTGACCGCGCTCCACCGTCGAGCCCGCGTTGGAACCCAGGCTCGGGTCTGACGTGGGCCTCTGGACACGCGCCCGCGGCCAGGCAGTCACGGTGAAATTCGCCAAGTGCCTGAATTCATTGAACTCAGGCCGGCGGCACGAACGTCGCAACATCAACCTGGGAGAGGAGCTCTCGAGATGATGATGACGATGATGGTGGCTCTGGTTCCGGCGGCTTTGGCCCTCGCCATATTTGTTCTCACTCTGCGACTTGGATCGCCGCGCGAGCCGCGGGTCCTCGTGCATCCCTACGTGGTCATGGCCGGCGCGCCCGCGGCTGCGGCTCAACCCCGCCGCGTCTAACTGGGCATCGCACTTCAAGAAGTGTTACTGGGTGAGTGTTCATGTGCGTTTCCAGCGCACACTAACCATTGGATTTTCCTCAACGATATCGCCGGCCAACTAGTTGACATTCACCCCGCGGGACCCGTAGCTTCGCGGCACGTAGTGGGACGAAGTGGGTTAAAGTGGCTCCTCGTCCCCAACTCTGGGTCGTCCGGTCATGTTCCGCGGACACGTCGTACACACCATCGATGCGAAGGGTCGCATCAGCATGCCGTCTCGCTTTCGCGAGCAGCTCGCCGGTGCGAGCGACCGCCGAATAATCCTGACCACCGATCCCTTCGATCCCTGCCTCCACCTGTTTCCGCTGGCGGCGTGGGAGGAGATCGAAAAGAAGATCAGCGAGCTGCCGAAGTTTGCGCCTCACGTCGTGCGACTGCGCCGCGTGTACGTGTCCGCAGCCGAGGAGTGCGAGCTCGACCGCTCGGGACGACTGCTCGTATCACCGCACTTCCGCGAGCACGCGAAACTTCAGAAGGAAGTCTTGTGGGCGGGCAACCTCACCAAGATAGAGCTCTGGTCGAAAGACCTTTGGGACGCCGGCTTGTCCGTCGGCGCCGACGACCAAATGGCCTTTCGCGAGGCCGTGGCGGAGCTCATATGACGATGGCCGCCACGACACTTCCCGAGAGCGACTCCTACCGACACGTGACGGTAATGCGCGGCGAGGTGGTGCACGCGCTCGTTCCGGAGCCAAGCGGGAGCCCGGAGCCAGGCGCGGTGTTCGTCGATGCGACGGCAGGTGGCGGGGGGCACACGCGCGCTTTACTCGAGGCGTGCCCCAGCTCGAAGGTCATCGCGTTCGACCGAGACGAAAACGCGGTCGAAGCCAGTCGGGCACATCTCGACGAGTTTGGGGGGCGCGTCGAGGTCGTTCATGCGCGCTTTTCTTGCATCGAGTCTTGGTTGGCAGACGCCGGTATCGAGCACATCGATGGGGTCGTCGCGGATTTGGGTCTGAGCACGGCGCAGCTCGAGAATCCCACGCGCGGCATGAGCTTTCGCGCGGAGGGGCCCATCGACATGCGCATGGATGTCACCGGGGGCGAGACCGCCCGAGAGTTGATCGAGCGGTTGAGCCAAGACGAGCTGGCGGACGTCGTGTACCAAAATGGTGAAGAGCGACGGTCGCGTCGGGTTGCCCGATGCATCAAGCAGGCCCTCGACGCCGGGGAGCTCGAAACGACACTCGAGCTACGTCGCGCCGTAGTGCGCGCCGTCGGACCGCGACGAGTCGGAGGCATCGATCCAGCCACCCGCACGTTCCAGGCGTTGCGAATCGGCGTGAATCAGGAGCTCTCGGAGCTCGAAGCGCTGCTCGACTTTCTTCCTCGTGTTCTCGGCCCCGGCGGTGTCGCGGCGATCATCAGTTTTCACTCGCTCGAGGATCGCCTCGTCAAGCGGTCCTTTTTGCAGCGCGACCTCTGGAAGCGACTGAGCAAGAAGCCCATCATCGCATCCGAGGACGAGCAGGTGGAAAACCCGCGCTCGAGGTCGGCGAAGCTGAGAGCCGCCAGGCGACTCGGGCCGGACGATGAAAAGAGTCCCGAGCCACCCGCGGGCGAGGAGTCCAGCTCCCCGCCATTCGTCGAGGGCAGCCGATGACGAGGAAAAAGACCAAGGCGAAACCCCCGGACCACCGCCCGCGGTCGCGCGCAAGTCGCCCCTTCGTCGTGCTGTGGACTCTCGCGGTCGCGGCCGCGTCGACGGCGTTCGTCGTGCAGATGGGGTTGCGCTCCCAGTCGCTCGAGATTGGCTACGAGCTCGGCCGAGCCCACACCAAGCTCGCTCGACTACGAGAAGTCAGACGCGTTCTCGAAGTGGAAGTCGAGAGTCACAAGACTCCGGAACGGGTGGAGCTCATCGCACGAACCCTCCTCGGAATGAGCGAGCCACCGCCCGAGCGTATCTTGCCCGCCGGGCGTGAGCCCGAGGAGCCCAAAGAGGAGCACGCTGACCTTCGCACCGGAGTCCACCCGTGAGCGCGGAAGACGAAGAGGGTCGCTCGAAGCGTGTGGGCATTCGTGCGCGGATGTACGTCGTGTTCGGTTTGGTTGCTCTCGGCTTTGGCATGGTGTTGTCCTCGGCGTGGGACGTGATGGTGCGGGACGGCGAGGGGTGGCGGGAGCTGGCCGAGCGCCAACGCCAACGCCGCCTGCGAATCGTTCCGAAGCGGGGAACCATCTATGACCGAAACGGCCTGGCGTTGGCCGTCAGCGTGGAGGTCCCGAGCGTGAGCCTCGATTCTTACGATCTGTTGCGAACGGTTCCCGCACCCCAAATCCCCGTCGTGGCGCGGGACGCGGCGAATCGCATTGCCGCCGTGCTCGAGCTCGACCCGGCCGACGTCGAGCGGAAGATTCTCAGCAAGCGACGTTTCAGCTGGCTCAAGCGTCAAATCTCCGCCGAAGAGGCCGCTCGGCTACGAGAGCTGGCCTCGCGCAAGGTCATGGGTGATCGGCGTGTGCGCGGTCTGGTCGTCGAGGGCGAAGGCCGGCGCTACTACCCGCGTCGCACGGTGGCGGGTCCGCTCCTGGGTTTCGTCGCGCCCGACGGCGAGGGCAAGGACGGCATCGAGCTCAGCCTCGACCACGATCTCAAGGGGCACGTCGAGCAGCTCCGGGGACTTCGGGATCGATCCGGCAGGCTCCTCTTCGCCGACGGCATGCACGATGACCAAGCGCTAGCCGGTCACGATATCCACCTCACCATCGATCAGGGCATTCAACACACCGCCGAGCGGGAGCTCGCAAACGTGGCGACGACGTTCGAGGCTGCCGGAGGGTCCGTCATCGCGCTCGACCCGAACACGGGCGAGATCCTCGCGATGGCGAGTTGGCCTGGGTACAACCCAAACGACTACCGCTCGAGTGAGATCAACGAGCGTCGGGATCGCGGCTTGAGCGATCTTTTCGAGCCGGGCTCGACGATGAAGATTTTCACCATCGCTGCGGGATTGTCCGGTGGAGCGATCACTCCCGCGCAGAAGCTCTACTGCGAAAAGGGCTTCATGCCGGTCGACAACGTGACGATTCGGGACACGCACCCGTCCGAGTGGCTCTCGATCTCCCAGGTGCTCGCGTTTTCCTCGAACATCTGCGCTGCAAAGATCGGCCTCGCCCTCGGAGGCAACCGTCTCTACGACTCGCTTCGGCGATTCGGTTTCGGCCAAACGACGGGTGTCCCGCTCCCGGGTGAAGCGACGGGCATGTTGCGGCCTCGCAGTCGGCCTTGGGTTCAGGTGGAAACGGCCGCGGCATCATTCGGGCAGGGCATCAGCGTGAGCAATCTCCAGTTGGCTCTCGCCACGGCCGCGCTTGCCAACGGTGGGGAGCTGATGGAGCCGGCGATCATCAAGCGTGTGAGCTCCGCGACGGGAGAGACCCTGCGCACCTCCGTGCCGAAGGTTCGTCGCCGCGTCGTCCCGAAGCGTGTCGCGCGTGCCGTGGTCGAGATGATGATCGGCGTGACCGAAGGCGAAGGCACGGGCGTCGAGGCTGCCATCAACGGCTACCAAGTTGCGGGGAAAACCGCGACGGCGCAGAAAACCGATCCGAAGACCGGGCGATACTCCCTCGACAAGTACATCGCGTCCTTCGTCGGGTTCGTGCCGGCGCGAAAGCCTCGGGTCGTGATCTCGGTGATGATCGACGAGCCCATGCTCGAGCACGCGGGTGGCGCCGTAGCGGCGCCGCTCTTTCGTCGACTCGCGAAGAAAATCCTCGAGTACCAGGGTTTGATGCCGAGAAGCGCGAAGCGCGCCGACCTCGCGGCATTGGCCCGGACCGCAGATCCCGCCCATGCGGTTTACGAGGCGATGCGGCAAGCCGAAGGAAGGAGGCCGGCGGTGCAGGATACGGTTTCGCCCGCACCCGTTGGAGCCGGGCGCGTGCGTGTTCCCGATCTGACGGGTTGGCCTCTGCGCGAGGCGGTTCGCCGATTGTCCGACCTGGGTCTCAGCGCGAAGATCGATGGCACGGGTTTGCTGTCACTGCAGACGCCGGCACCGGGAAGTGTGGTCACCAAAGGCGAGACACTCACCTTGTTTTTCGAACCGGCAACATGAGCGCGCTGGCGATGACCGAAGACCTTCGAGCGGGCGCCTCTCTAACGAGTCTCGTGCGCGAGCTGTCGCGGTTCGGTGCCCGCGTCGTGGGCGGCGACTCGCAGATTCGTGTCACCGACGTTCGCCAGGACTCGCGCAAGATCCGGCCCGGCGACTTGTTCGTGGCGCGTCCCGGGACGAACACCAGCGGCGTCGAATTCGTTCGGGACGCCGTGTCACACGGCGCGGTCGCCGTGCTGGCGGAGCGCGATCAGATCCGGTCGACCACGGTTCCAGTGCTCGAGGTCGACGACGTGCGCGGCGCATTGGCCGTCGCCGCGGAAGCGGTACACGGCTTTCCGAGCCGCTCGGTCGAGGTCATCGGCATCACCGGGACCAACGGCAAGACGACCGTGGCCTGGCTCATCGAGAATGCGCTTCGTAGCATCGGCGTGAAGGTGGCGCGCCTCGGGACTCTCGGGTTTTCCTTCGGCGCCGAGTCCGACGATTCGAGTTTGACGACGCCCGAGGCGGACGCGGTTTCCAGACATGTAGCCCACGTTCGCGACCGCGGCGGCAGCCACTTCGTGATGGAGGTGTCGAGCCACGCTCTGGCGCAGTCGCGGGTCGAAGGTCTTCGGTTTGCCGCTGCCGCGTTCACCAATCTGAGTCAGGATCACCTCGACTACCACGAGACCATGCAGGCCTATGCCGACGCGAAGGCCAGGCTTTTTGTCGAGCTGGCGCCGCGCATCGCCGTGCTCAACGTCGATGACGAGCTCGGTCGCTCACTCGTGCCACGCGTGAGCGGGCGCGCCTTGTCGGTGTCGCGACGGGGTGACGCGGACGTTCGTGTAGAAGAGGCAACTCTCGACGTTCGCGGGATCCGCGCTCGTGTGGCCGCGCCCTCGGCGACTGTGCCGCTCAGTAGTCCGCTCGTGGGAGAGCACAATCTGGAGAATTTGCTGCTCGCCCTCGGCGTCGTCGAAGGACTCGGCTTCGATTTGCCGAAAGTCACCAAGGCGCTGGCGTCGGTTCCTCCGGTGCCGGGGCGACTCGAGCGCTGCGACGTACCGATCGACGACGTGGTCGTGCTCGTCGACTATGCACACACCCCGGACGCGCTGGCGCGCACACTCGCGGCATGCCGTCGACTGGGCCAGGGGCGGGTGATTTGCGTCTTCGGGTGCGGGGGCGATCGCGACGCGGACAAGCGGCTCAAGATGGGCGAGGCGGTGGGTGAGAGGGCTGACCGCGTGTATCTGAGCAACGACAATCCAAGATCTGAAGACCCCGAGCAGATCGCCCGCGCTGTCGAGCCCGGGCTGCGTTCCCGTGGAGTGGACTACGAGATTTGTCTCGACCGCGCCGAAGCCATCGAGCGAGCCGTCTTGGGAGCCGACCCCGGTGATCTGGTGCTCGTCGCCGGCAAGGGCCATGAGCCCTATCAGATCGTGGGTACTCGGGTTCTGGACTTCGACGACCGTCGACAAGCCCGCCGGGCTTTGGCGCTCAGGCGCGCGCGCCTAGGACATTGATGTCCACGGCGATTCCAACGAACCGAGTCGAGCTCAGTCTCGAAGACGTTGCTGTTCAGACCGAGGGTCGCGTCTTGGCCGGACCCGGGGTCGTCATCCGTGGGATCAGCACCGATTCCAGGGGGGACCTCCGAGGGAAGCTGTTCGTTGCTCTAGAAGGAGAGCGTTTCGACGGCCACGACTTCGCCCGACGCGCGATCGACGCAGGGGCTGCCGCCGTGCTCGCGAGTCGTCCCGTCGAGCTCCCCGCCGGTGCGGGCATCGTCACCGTGGCCGATACGCTCGACGCCTTGGGCGCTCTCGGTCTTGCGCATCGGCGCCGATGGGGCGGTATGGTCGTGGCGATTGGTGGATCGGCGGGCAAGACGACCACGCGGGCGACGACCGCGGCCGCGCTCGGCTCGGTTTGGCCCGCCCGAGTTCATTGGGTCGCGGGGAACTTGAACAATCGCATCGGCGTTCCCCTCGTGCTCTTGTCCACGCCGTCGACGCATCGCGCGGCGGTCGTCGAGGTGGGGACCAACGTTCGCGGAGAGGTGGCTCAAATCGCGGCGGTCGTCGAGCCGGATGTTGCCGTGCTGACGCTGGTTGGGCTCGAGCACACCGAAGGCATCGGGGGCATCGACGACATCGAAGAGGAGGAGGGGGACTTGTTGCGCGCCCTCGGCTCCGGTGGAGTGGCTGTGGCGAACGGCGATGATGCGCGGTGTCGAAAGCAGCTCGAGCAATCGCCCGCTGGACGCAAGGTCACCTACGGGTTCGGTGAGGGTAATGACTATCGTGTGATCTCTCGGCGCCCGGATCCGAGCTCGATTGCGCCATCGTCCGCGCTCGTGATCGAGCGCGCGGGAGCGGACCCGATCGAAATGACCACCGCACTTCTCGGGGAGCCCGGAGCGCTTGCGGTCGTGGCCGCGCTGGCGGTCACCGAGTCGCTCGTCGGTCGGCCGGTGGATGCCTCGTCCTTCGGCCACGCGCTCGCCCAGCGCAACGCCCGGGAACCCGGGAGGTTGACCCCCGTGACCTTGTCGGACGGCACTCTGGTGCTCGACGACTCCTACAACTCGAACCCCGCCAGCGCGCGAGCCTCGATTTCGACGGCACGAGAAATAGCCGATGCACGCGATGCTCGACTCGTTCTCGTGCTGGGCGAAATGCGCGAGCTCGGGAGCATTTCGGAGGCCGAGCACCGCCGTCTCGGCGAAGAGCTCGGCCGGAGTCGCGCCGCAGCGCTGGTAGCGGTCGGTGGCGAGGCTCGTCGCTTCGTCGAGTTCCGAGGTGTCGATGGGATTTTCGTCGATGACTCGCAATCGGCTGCGCAGTTGGTGCTCGAACGAGTGTTTCCCGGCGACGTCGTGCTCGTCAAGGCGTCTCGCGGTGTGGCCCTCGAACGGGTGGTGCATGCGCTCGTCCAGAGTCGTGGGGTGGCGGCGTGATTTACGAGCTTCTCTACCCGCTCACGAGCGACTTCGGCGCCCTGAACGTGCTTCGATACATTCCCTTTCGCGCGATCATGGCGACGATCACCGCGATGATCATGTGCTTCGTGCTCGCGCCGTGGTTCATCCGCGAGCTGCAGAAGAAGCAAATCGGGCAGGTGGTGCGCGACGAAGGACCCGCGTCTCACAAGATCAAGGCAGGCACACCCACGATGGGCGGCGCGTTGATTCTAGTGGCGGTGTTGATTCCGACGATGCTGTGGGCGGACATGAAAAACAGCTTCGTTTTGGCGACCGCTGTGGTCACTGCCGGCTACGGCGCGATCGGCTATGTCGACGACCGGCTCAAAATCCAGCAGCGGAACAGCAAAGGGCTTGCAGGTCGCTACAAGCTGCTCGGGCAGTTCGTGATCGGTGGTGGGACCATCGCGTTCCTGTTTCTCAACGACACGCGGATGCCCGCGACTTGGGTGGAGATGCGCACGCGGCTGTCGGTGCCGTTTCTGGCGTTTTCCAAGGTGGAAGTCGATCTGCCGGTCTGGGCCTACATCATCTTTGCGGTGCTGGTGGTCGTGTTCATGAGCAACGCCGTCAACCTCACCGACGGCTTGGACGGGCTGGCGATCGGCCCGGTCATGATCAATGCCGGCACCTATCTGATTTGGGCGTACATCGCCGGCAGCGTGCTCTTCGGGCGACCGATCGCCGAGTACTTGGACATCCCGGGCATTCCGGAAATGGGGGAGCTCGCGGTGTTTGGCGCAGCGGTCATCGGGGCCGGGATCGGCTTCCTTTGGTACAACACGTACCCCGCACAAGTCTTCATGGGTGACGTGGGCTCGCTGTCGTTGGGTGGGGGGCTCGGCATGATGGCGGTGTTGACGAAAACCGAGCTCTTGAGCGTGCTCATCGGCGGGATCTTCTTTCTAGAGGCGGCGAGCGTGATCACGCAGGTGATCTCTTTTCGGTTGTTCGGCAAACGCGTGTTCTTGATGGCCCCGATTCACCATCACTTCGAGCAAAAGGGCTGGCCCGAGCCGCGAATCATCGTGCGTTTTTGGATCATTTCCATCCTTCTCACCCTCGTTGCGCTCGCATCGTTGAAGCTCAGGTAGCCGGATGGACCTGTCGGGCAAGCGCGTAGTCGTGGTCGGTTTGGGCCGGAGCGGGGTGGCGGCAGCGAAGCTCTGCGCCAAGCGCGGGGCTCTGGTGACCGGGACGGATTCTGCGCCCTTGGAGGAATTGTCGTCGGAAGCGCGTCAGCTCGAGCACGTCGTTCCGGGTGGACACGACGGAGTGCAGTTCGACAAAGCCGACCTCGTCGTGGTGTCGCCTGGTGTGCCACCGCTAGCGGCGCTGGACCGCGCCGAGCGAGACGGCATCGAGGTCGTCGGTGAGGTCGAGCTGGCCATGCGCTTCACCGAAGTGCCTGTGCTCGCTGTCGGTGGCACCAACGGCAAGAGCACGACGGTGTTGGTTGCCGCGAGCATTCTCGAGGCTTCGGGCCACCGCGTGTTCGTGGGTGGAAATCTCGGTACCCCCCTTTCGGAGGCGGTCGGCACCGATGCCGAAGTCGTGGTTCTCGAAGTGTCTAGCTTCCAGTTGGAGCGCGCCCCGAGCGTCCGACCGGTTGCGAGTGTGCTGCTGAACATTTCCGAGGATCACCTCGACCGCTACGCGGATTTCCAGGCCTACGCGAACGCCAAGGGCAACGCCTTCGAAAATCAGACCGAGACGGACACCGCGGTGATCCCGAGCGACGACCCCGTTTGCCTCGGCCAAGCGACACGAGGCCGCGGCCGCCTCGTCACTTTTGGCCCGGGTGGAGACTACGAGGTAGAGGGCCGAGTGATCGTGGAACGGCAATCCAGCATCCGTTTCGACCTCGAAGGCGCCGATTTACACGGTGCTCACAATGCGAAGAACGCCGCGGCTGCGATAGCCGCCGGCAGGTGCGTCGGC
>JAJDAH010000340.1 GCA_029261965.1 Polyangiaceae bacterium | reverse complement strand
CTTCTTGGCGATCTTCTTCTTGGCGATCTTCTTCTTGGCGATCTTCTTCTTGGCGATCTTCTTCTTGGCGATCTTCGTCGTCGTCTTCTTCTTGGTCTGCGCAGTACGCCGGCTCCTCGTGGCCGGCGCTGCGGTGTCTTCCGCGGACGTCACGCCCGTGTCGATGTCGACGCCGAAGATCGACGACAGCTCGTCGGCAGCCAGCCGCCGGCCCTTCTGAGCCCCTCCGTCCGCCGGTGGCCGACTGACGGCAGCCTCCACCATTTCCGCCGGATCGACACCACGTAGGGTGAACAGCAACTCGGGCTCGTGGTCGAGGCGAGCGCCTACTCCATAGAGCGTTGCCGCGACGTGCTTGCACATGATCGCCCAGTCGGGGCAAGAGCAACCGAGCGAGATCTCTCGCGGTGCAGGAAACAGTCCCAGTTGCCTGCGGGTCACGACTTCCATGACACCCTTGGAGATGGACCCCTGCAGGAGCTCGACCAGCGAGTCGATTTTTCCCGCGCACCCGCCCTTGATGTCGGTCCAGTGCTTCTTCGCCAGGCGACTGATCTCGATGTCCACCTCGTAGAGATCGGAGCCGCTGACGAGAGAGCGCACCCGCCCCTTTTCGATGTGAAGATCGATCACCGAACCATTGCGCACATAGGTTCGGCCTCGAGGCAGGCGGTTGGAGTAATCGCTATACGATTCGAGATTCTGGCACCAAGCCTGACCCCAGAAGGTGGTGGTGATCTTGCGGCCCGCGATCTCGATCGGCGAGATCTCGCGACCGGATTTTTTCATCTTGGCGATCTTCTTCGCGGCTTGGCGGCGGCGTTTTGCTGCCGAGACATACGGACGCCAGCCACCATACGAGCGCGTGCTCATGCCCTCAGCTCACGACTTCTTGTGACGAGCGCGTTTGTGCATCTCTACCTCTCGACGGCGCTGCTCAGATCGAGTGATACCATCGAGATCAGCTCCTCGTTGCTCATCTCTGTCAAGTGTGACTCCGCGCCGCCGGAAAGCAGCTCGTCGGAGACCTTCTGCTTGCCAGCGATCAGCTCGTTGATGTGGTCCTCCACCGTACCCCGACACACGAACTTGTGAACGAGCACGTTCTTCTTCTGGCCGATGCGGAACGCGCGGTCCGTGGCCTGGTTTTCGACCGCCGGATTCCACCAACGGTCGAAGTGGATGACATGGGAGGCTGCGGTCAGATTGAGCCCGGTGCCTCCGGCTTTGAGCGAAAGCACCATGAACGGCACACGCTCGTCCTCTTGGAATTTCTCGACCAGCCCCTGACGCTTCTTGACCGGTGTTCCGCCGTGCAGCACGAGGCCGCTGCGACCGAAGACTTCGGTCAGGAAGTGAGACAGCGGCGCCGTCATCTCGCGAAACTGGGTGAACACCAGCACCTTGTCCTGGCGCGCGGCGATGGACTCGCAAAGATCGCGCAACCGACCGAGCTTGCCGCTGTCCTCGGCCTCGTAGCTGCCGTCGCCGAGCCACTGGGACGGATGATTGCATATCTGCTTGAAGCGCATCAGAAATGACAGGACGACGCCACGTCGCTCGATGCCTTTTAGCTCGTCGATCGCCCTCTTCATTTCTTCTACCGACTGTTTGTACAGCGCAGCCTGGCGCTTGCTCAGCAGGCAGTACGCCGTCACCTCGGTCTTGTCGGGCAGATCGGCGATGACGCTCTTGTCGGTCTTGAGCCTTCTCAAAATGTAGGGTTGAACCAGCCTGCGTAGTGGTGCGTAGCCTCCTCGTTTGCCCGACCCCATCGAATTGCACAGGCGATTGAAGTCCTTGGCGGAGCCGAGCAAGCCCGGGTTCAGGAAGTCGAAGATCGACCACAGGTCGCCGAGGCGATTCTCCACTGGCGTGCCGGTGAGAGCCAAGCGCCATCTCGAGTCGAGTGCTTTGACCGCTCTGGTCTGCTTGGCGCCGGGGTTCTTGATGGCCTGGGCTTCGTCGAGGACTACGTTCCGCCACGCATGCGACTTGATCCATTCGGTCCGCATGGCGGTGCCGTAGGTGGTGATCACCGCATCGTGGGCATCTACCTTCTTTTTCGACAGCCTCTTGAGCTGGGGCGAGGGGACGCGTGATGGGTGGGCGACGAGCAGCTTCATCTCGGGCGCGAAGCGTTCAATCTCGAGTCGCCAGTTGTCGAGGAGCGAGGCCGGCACCACCAAGAGATCGGTGCCTTTCTCCTCGTTGCGCCGACTCATGGACAGCACACCGAGCACCTGGATGGTTTTGCCCAAGCCCATGTCGTCGGCAAGGCAGCCGCCGAGCTCCAGACCACGTAGAGTCCAGAGCCATTGCACGCCGACCTTCTGATAGGGCCGAAGCTCGGCGCGCAAGCCAGCGTTCGAGTCGATCTTGGCTCGTAGTTCGGGCGCGCGAAGCGCGTCGAGTCGAGACGACAGCCACTTCCCGGCGATGACCTCCGACCATTCCGGCCGGGCGTCCTCCGCGCCGAGTGCTGGACCACCGTCTAGCTCGGCGCCAGCCAGCATGCGCATGGCCTCGCCGAAGCTGACCCCACCCGCCTGGGCCTGGTGTTGCACGCCACGCCACTGATCGAGAACCGCGCCGAGCTTGTCTCGGTTCACCTCGACCCACTTGCCCTTGAGCAGCACTAGGCCCTCGGTCGCTGCAAGAATCCGCTCGACTTCCTTGGGCGACAGCTTCTTGCCGTCGAGCGTCAGCTCGACGTCGAAGTCCAAGAGCGCGTCCATTCCGAGCGTCGGTGGTGCCTTGCCGCCCACCGACACGGAGACGGTGGGGCGCGGGCGGCTCTTGGCGCTCCACCAGTCGGGCGTGCGCACGACCAGACCGGCTTCTTCGTACAGGGCGATCTCACAGAGGAAACGATGCGCCTCTCGGGGCGTCCAGGACAGCGGGTGGTAGAGGTCACCGGACTCGACCAGCTCGCGAATGAGCTCGCTCTGCTCGGCCGCACGCGACACGGGAGAGAGCAGCGCGAGTAGCTTCTGTCGGTTCTTCGCCCCCGCGTAGTCCGCGAGCGCTCGCCCGAGGGGTGCGTGCTGGGGTTTGGCCTGCCTCGAAACTTCGTGGGCATACGTAGCGAGGAACGCGAAGGGATATTCGGGGTCCCGCTTGTTCTCGGCGAGGTGGAAACAGACGCGACCAACGACGTTCCAGACCGAGCTCTGCTCCTTCAGGTAAGCCAGGACGCTGCCCCCGAAACGCGCTGCCTCGCTGGTCAAGGCCTTCCCCACGTCGAGCCACAGCTCGGCGAGCATCGAGGGCGTGACTAGCTCAGCGCCCGGCATGGGAGGGGCCGCCTGGGTGAAAGCCGCCAGCTCTTCCGGCGTCGGCTCGGGCACGACGAGGGACTTCGGATCCGTCGGATCCATTGCTCCGCAGACTTTGGCCACCAAGGCCTTCCCGATGTCGCGCCAATACGAAAGCGTCGGATGAAGATCGGTGCTCAGCTCTCCCGCCCCGAGGCGGAGCACCCCGTGCCCGCGACCGATTTCGAACGCTCCGATGATTTGCCGCTGCGTAGCGGCGGGCAATAATGGACCATCGTCCGCCGAGCCGATGTAGACATCGATGCGACCGCTCGGCCTCAACCTGGAACGAAGGGTGCCGCTGGCTTTGGAGCTCATGAAGCGCTCGTCATCAACGTCGAGCCTAAGCGGAACGACTGGAGCGCGACGCACGTGACGGCACGAGCAAGAGTCTCGCTCCGCGCGACCGCACATCGATGATTTTCCGACAGGTCGTACTCATCGTCGAGCACGATGAACGCGTCTGAGCTGATCGCCAAGCCAGAAATGAAGCGAGCCACCAACGAGGCGGCGCGCCGGCCGTGCGAAGCCTACCGTCCCTCGACTTCGACTTCGACTTCGACAGCGAAGCGATGTTATCCGGTTGACATTCCCGTGCGGTGTCACGATGTCTTCTCGGCGAAGGAGTACCCGAATGTCAGAAGAACGCGACAGTGGCCGGGGCAGGTGCCCGGTGATGCACACCAGCTACCAGGCCGTCGGCAGCACGGCGAACCAGCACTGGTGGCCCGAGAACCTGAACCTGCGGATACTCCGGCAGAACCACCCAGAGGCCGATCCCATGGGAGAGGACTTCGACTATGCCGCGGAGTTCGAGAGCCTCGATTTCGATGGCCTCGCGAGGGACGTCGATGCGCTGATGACGCAGTCGCAGGATTGGTGGCCGGCGGACTACGGTCACTACGGGCCGCTCTTCATCCGCATGACGTGGCACGCGGCGGGCACGTACCGCATCGCGGACGGTCGGGGCGGCGGTGGAAGTGGCGCGCAGCGCTTTGCCCCGCTCAACAGCTGGCCCGATAACGCCAACCTCGACAAGGCGCGCCGCCTACTCTGGCCGATCAAGCAGAAGTACGGTCGCAAGATCTCGTGGGCCGATCTGCTGCTCTTCGTCGGCAATCGGGCTCTCGAGACGATGGGCTTCAAGACCCTCGGCTTCGGCGGCGGGCGGGAGGACATCTGGGGGCCCGAGGAGGACGTCTACTGGGGTCCGGAGCGCGAGTGGCTGGGCGACGAACGATACGGCGGCGACCGGGAGCTAGCGAACCCTCTGGGGGCCGTGCAAATGGGTCTCATCTACGTGAATCCGGAAGGGCCGAACGGCAAACCCGACCCGATGGCCGCGGCGAAGGACATCCGCGAGACGTTCGGGCGCATGGCGATGAACGACGAGGAGACCGTCGCGCTCATCGCGGGCGGTCACACGTTCGGCAAGGCGCACGGTGCCGCGAGTGACGACCACTGTGGGCCCCAACCCGAGGGCGCCAGCATCGAAGAACAAGGCTTCGGTTGGACGAGCCGGTACGGCAGCGGCAAAGGCGGCGACACGATTACGAGCGGTCTCGAGGGCGCGTGGACCAACAAGCCGACCGAATGGGATGACGGCTACTTCGAGAACCTGTTCGGGCACGACTGGGAGCTGACGAAGAGCCCAGCCGGAGCACAGCAGTGGGTTGCCAAGAACCCCGAGGCCAAGGGCAGCGTACCGGCCGCACACGACCCGTCGAAGAGGGAAGCCCCGATGATGCTGACGACCGACATCGCTCTGATTGTCGATCCGGCCTACAAGGAGATCTCGAAGCGCTTTCACGAGAACCCGGACGCGCTCGCCGACGCCTTTGCCCGCGCTTGGTACAAGCTCTTGCACCGCGATATGGGACCCGTCTCGCGGTACCTCGGCCCGTGGGTTCCGAAAGAGGAGCTCTTGTGGCAGGACCCGGTCCCCGCCGCCTCCCACGAGCTCGTCGACGACGCGGACATCGAGGCCCTGAAGGGCAAGATTCTCGGCTCCGGTCTGTCGATCTCGCAGCTGGTTTCGACCGCCTGGGCGTCCGCCTCCACCTACCGGGACACCGACAAACGCGGTGGCGCGAACGGGGCGCGCATTCGCCTCGCGCCGCAGGCAAATTGGGACGTCAACGTGGCGTCCGGCGTAGCCAAGGTGCTGGAAACCTTGGAGCGAATACAGAAGGGATTCAACGGCGCAAAACAGGGTGGAAAGATGGTCTCGCTCGCCGACCTCATCGTGCTCGGCGGTTGCGCAGCCGTCGAGGCGGCGGCGAAGAAGGGCGGGCACGCCGTGAAGGTGCCTTTCTCGCCGGGACGCGCCGACGCCACGCAAGAGCAGACTGACGCTGAGTCTTTCGCCGTGCTCGAGCCGACCGCCGATGGGTTTCGGAACTATCTGCAGAAGGGCCATCGAGTCGCGCCGGAGCATCTCTTGGTGGACAAGGCGTTCATGCTGACTCTATCTGCGCCCGAAATGACGGCTCTGTTCGGTGGGTTGCGCGTCTTGAAGGCCAACGCCGGGCAGTCCTCGCACGGTGTGTTCACCGACCGCCCCGAAACACTCAGCAACGATTTCTTCGTGAACCTGCTCGACATGCGCAGGGAATGGAAGCCGACATCCGACGCCAAGGACGCGTTCGAGGGGCGAGATCGCCGCACCGGCGATCTCGAGTGGACCGGCACCCGCGTCGACCTCGTCTTCGGATCAGATTCGGAGCTCCGCGCGCTCGCCGAGGTCTACGCGTGCGACGATGGCGAGCAGAAGCTCGTGCGCGACTTCGTTGCCGCGTGGGACAAGGTCATGAACCTCGACCGGTTCGACCGAACGTGAGTCCCAAGGCCGCGGTTGAGCTGCTACCGGCGTGACAGCTCGCCAACGTCCCCGCCGGCACGGAGCAGCACCATGAGCATCTCGCGGGTCGCGTTCTCCGAGATGCCGAAGTCCTCGCCGCGCGACGACGCGGCGGCACCAGGTGGCTCTGGACCCGGCTCAGGCCCTGGCCCGAACGGTCGCCCTGGGAAACCGGGCGGATCCAATCCCTTCCCGGGCACGCCTGGTGGGGGCGGAGGAATCAAACCCGGCGGGACCCGACCCCGGTGGCCCGGGCAGTCCTTCCCGGCCGTCTGCTTTGGTCTGTGGAGCCAGGCTGTCGCCTGCGTCGGCAGCGCGGTCTTGAACAATCGTCGTCGAGGTCAGAAAACAATCGTAACCACCGGCTGAAGGAGCATGAGCTGGAACCGTAGGGCGACCCACGCGAAATCGAACACGCGTGAATGCCTTGGGTGAGACACTCGTGAATACCAAAACTCGCATCGAGAAGAGGGCGCGTGCATAAATGCTAGTTGGCGGTGGTTACGAATCGCTGAAGGTGCTAGGCGCGAGGCGTGCGCGCTCGCGAATCGACACTCGTGCTTCTTGCGATCGCCGCGGTTCCGTTCGCTTGTGCAACGAGTGAGGACCTCGGCGTGGACGCGCCGCCCGGCGTCGGCGCGACCGGCTCTGGTGTGACGGGGGGCACGACCGGCACGGGTGGTGTCGGAGGCTCGAGCGCCGCGCCGGCGACCGGAGGCACGGGCGCGAGCGGCAGAACGCCGATTGACGCTGCCGGAATGAGCGGCAACGGGGGAGTTAGCGGCAGCGCCGGCGCCCCGGACGCTTCGATGAGTGACGCGTCGGCTGCCGACGCCGCTGATGCCGACGCCAGCGACTCCGGGTGTCGGCCCGGAACCAAGCGCTGCGAGGGCTTCTGCGTCGGCCCGTTTCCGGTCGTGGGTTGTGATCTGACCGACTGCACGCCGTGTCCGCCACCGCCAGCATTCGCCATCGAGCGCTGCGTCGACGATCGATGCGACTTCGACTGCTTCGTGGGCTTCACTCGCGTCGGAGACCTGTGCATGAACGACGCGACTGGCGGCGCCGGCGGCACGGTCGGTGGCGCGGGAGCCGCGGGTGCGGCCGGCCTCGGCGGAGCGTCGGGAGCAGGCGGAGTCGCCGTGGGGGGTGCGGGCGGAATGGGCGGCGGCGCAACCGGAGGCACGGGCGGTTCGGGAGGCACGGGCGGTTCGGGAGGCACCGGAGGCACTGGCGGCGGCGGGACGTGTAACCCGGCGACATGCACCAACGCATGTTTCCCCGGGCTTCAGACGACGTGTTGTCTCAGCGACGGGACGTGCGGTTGTGCGTGGCCCTTCGCTCCGTGTCTCTAGTCGAAGCCGGAGTGAGGTTGTGGGCGTCTTTTAGCATTTCGAGCACGATGTATGCCCCGAACCGATCGCAGATCCCCGCGTCGAGGGTCTCCAACAGGCCGGGATGTCGAGCCGTGCGCCGTCGGCGCATGCCGCGCTACGGAGCTCCCGGAAACGGCGGGGGGCCTGCTCTTTCGATGCCAGCGCGTTCGAACACCCGTTCCAGCGCTCGGCGCGTCGACTTCTCCAGCTCGTCGTGTTCGGCCGTGAAACGAACGTGGCCCCGGTCCTCCACGATCCTCACGACCTTCCCCACCAGGTTGACCGCGGCGTTTTCATCCTCGAGAAACAGCCTGCTGACGATCCGAGCACCCATTTGCAGCCACGGGCGGCGACCGATGTGGGTCGAGTCGAGCAAGATCCCGCCCCGATTGATCTTGAGCACCGGCAAGACGTGAACCGTGCGCTCTCGATTGACCCTCACCTGGGCAAGGAGCCCATAGCCGGCGTCGCTCGGACAGTCAGGTGCATGGCTCAGTTTGATCATGCTCCCCTTGGGAACGGTCCGACGAGAATCCTCTTGAGCGCCATTCGCAAGAAGTCGGCCCTCGACTGGGGGGCGCTTTGCCGTCGCATCTGGCGGCCTCCGATGTAAGCGACCGTGGCCTTCCGATGTGCCACGATCTTCGGAATCGCTCTTTCGGACGACTTTGTCTATTTCACGCGCCACGACGACGACACCGTCCAGCGCGTTGCTCTGAGCGGCGGCACGCCTGGAGTTTCTCGTGTCCTGCCCGAGGCTGGCGCCCGTGGGCCGAGATGAAGGACGTCGAGCGATGCCCCGAGTGCGGTGGCCGCCTGAACCTCCGCGAGCTCGTCACCGATCTCGAACAGATCCGAAACACTCTGCGGGCCGTCGGCGAGCCCACCGAAGCGCCGGCACGCGCTCCAGCTCGCGATCCACGTTCTTCAAGAGTCAGATCGTGCGCCGCTGCTTCGGGCAACACGCCAGGGGACCTCTTCGACTTCGTAGCGGTTTCATGGCCGCCGCGGCTCCGCTTTGCCTACCGCCCGCATTCCCGGCGCGGCCAACACGCGCGCGGGCTCCCTTCGCTTCGATGACTGCCGCCCGGATGATGCGACCGCGGCGGCCTCGGATGAAATCGCTCCCGATCAGAGGCCCGCTGCGCTCGGCGGCCGGGAGCCCGACGGCGTCTGCCCCGTCCAGCGCTTGTAGGCGCGGCGGAAGCTGCGCGCGTCGCTGAAACCCAGCTTCTCGGCGATTCGTTCGACGCTGAGCTGGGTGTTTTGCAGCAGGCTGAGGGCCTGGTCCCGTCGAGCCTCGTCACGAAGCGTCTGAAACGACGTGCCGAACTGACGAAGACCGCGGCGCAGGCTGCGGGGGCTCGTCCGCAAGGCTGCGGCCATCGATGGCTCGTCGTATCGATTTCCCCGCTCGCCGCGCAACAGCTCGCTCACGATCTCCAAGAGCCCGCCGTCGTGCAGCTCGGTCGCGAGCTCGGAAGCGCAAAATCGCTCAGCCAGCTTGGCCGTGACCGGGTCCGGAGTCGGAAGCTTCTTTTCGAGCACGCGCGCGTCGAACTCGACCCAAGTAGCTGGTTCGTCGAAGTGGAGGCTGACGTTCAAGTCCGAAGCGAGCCGTTTGGCGTAGCTCGGTCGCGGGTAGGGTAGGAAAACTTCGGCGCCGAGCTCGAACTCCCCGGCCACGGCCCGCGTCAAAGCGACAAGCCCGGCGAGCAGTGCTTCGGTCGCGAAGTTCTCGAGCGGCCCGAAAGGAATCAACGGGGTGAGCCGCAGCCGCGCGCGTTCGCCTTCGGCGTCGAGGGTCAAGTCCCAACCCGGCACGACGGTCCGCGAATAGCGGAGGCCAGTTTCGAGTGCGGACCGAGCATCTGGGCTGCTCGAGACCCCGAGGCCCAGGATGCCGAGGTTCGAGACGGTCACGCGCTCGCCGAAGTCGAGCCCGAGTGCGGGGTTGTCGGTGAGTCGCAGGGCGGTCAGGGCGAGGCGACCGAACTGTAAGTAGGAGAGCCGCGCGTCCGGGCAGTCGAGCTCGGTCTTGGCCATGCCTGCGTCGTGCAAGAGCTCGTCCTCGTCGACCCCTTGAGCCACCGCGGTTTCGACCAGAACGCGAGGGTGGTGCATGGGCACTACGGGGTCGTCGAGTGTCAGGAATCGTTTCACGGTTTCGCCGACGAAGAGAGCAAGCAGCATGCCGCGGCAACCGCACACCGCTGTTTGCGAGTCGTGCATCGCCGCGCGCCTTTGCACGAAGACGCGTGGGCCTTGGCACTAGGACGTGTGCGAGATGCGCACAGTGATCCATCGGCGCGCAGTGATCACGCGCGCACGAGTGGCCGAAACGGTCCCGTCGTTGGGCCCGTTGTGTCCTCGCGCCGACTCGTCACGGCGAGGGACACTCGGTGCATGCGCGTGAGTGAGATCCCTCTCTGGTCCTTGGCGTTCCTCGCCGCGTGCGGCGCGGGGCCGAACGACGATCGACTCGGTGACGAGTTCGGGAGCGTGCGCCCGGAAGGCAACGCGGGTTTCGGTGGCGCCCCTTGGTCCCCCCCGCCGGCCCCAGGCGGTCAACCCGCCGGAAGCGGTGGCACTGGCTCTCCGCCGCCGCCGTCGACCCCGCCCCCGGTTGGTGGCCCTGCGACCGGAGGAAGCGGTGGCTCGCCGCAACCGGCGAGCGGAGGAGCTGGCGGCGGTGGCAATGGATCGGGTGCGTTTGGCACGGGCGGCGTCGGTGGTGGCTCGAATTCGGGAGGCGCCGGAGGCGCGGGCGCGACGGCGGGTGCCGGCGGTGCTCCGTGTTTACCGTTCCCGTTTCCTTGCGGCACGGGCGGCACGCCGGCAGCCGGCGGCGCGGCGGGTGCCGGCGCTGGCCCTGCAACCGGCGGCGCCGCGGGAGCCGGGGGAGGTCTGCCGGGGTTTTCTCCGTCTCCGAACAATCCGCCAGAGTGTCCGCAGGGTGCGCCGGAGAACCCGATCGGCTCTTGTCTCGGTTTGCCGATCTACCTGGGCTGCACCTACAGCGACGGCGCCCGGACCTATTCCTGCGTCTGCGATTGGTACCACTGGATCTGCTTCTGACTTCGACGAGTAGAACGAAGCCCCAGCGCCTGGGCACCTGCACCGACGAAGCGCGGGTCGATCCGAGCCAAAAAGGAGCCCTCGGTCACGACAGCTGCGAGCCAGCGGTCAACCTGTTGTGCGCGCCGAATACGACGGCGATCCCCGCCACTTGCTCGTCGATAGCGGATCTCGAAGGGCGATGCCTCCCCGCGTGTTTCATCCTCGGTGAGCCGAGGCTTCCGCTCCTGCCGGAGGCTCATGCTCGACACCTGGCGCATGGGTGCTCGACGAAGAGTTCCCTTTCGTTCGGCTCTCGTCGGCGCCCAGCGCTTGGATGTTTGGCTCCGTAGCTGCGCTATTGGGAGTTGCGCGGCGCTCCCTCGAGTCAATTGTGACACGCGTTGTATCCCAGGGGTCGCCCGAGGATATTTTGGCTGCCGGTGCGGGTGTCCGTCCAGACGACCATCGCGCCTGTAAGGGAGTGGGTGACGTCGATGGGGAAGTCGCCGAGGTCGACGGTTTCGCTGGCGTGGATGATGGTCTCGTTCGTGATGGGGCTGAAGTTCGGGGCCGGGCCCGAGAGGATCTTGAAGCGGCGAGCTCGGAGGTCGCCGGTGGAGCCGCCGCTTCGAGAGCTGTGAGTCACGAGGATGGTGTCGTTCGGTCCGAGGTGCGTTCGCACTCTCTCGATGGTCCACGAACTCGCTGCCGGGCACATCGCCCTGGAGGAGCATGGCGGTTCGCCCCGTTGTTCCGATGAAATCGCGCCAACCGGTGATCCAGCTCGTTCCGTCGTGATCGATTGAGCCTTCTTTTCTGCCGTCGGCGACGAGATCCACGACGGGCAGAGTCTGCGAGCCATCGGCGTTGAAGCGGAGGAGCTTGAGGCCGAGGGGACCAGTCAGGACGCCCCAACTGCCGTCCGGTGCGGCGGTCATGTCGGAGGACCAGGTCTCGCCGGGCGTCGGGTAGTCGGTCGGAGGGAGCGGTGCGGTGCCGTCGAGGCCGAGATCGATGAAGCGGACGAATCCGGGGAAGCTCACGGCGGTGGCGAACTTGTTGGTGGTCGCGGACCACGCCAGCACCGCGCGGACCGCGTGAGGAGCAGCGGTGGTAGCGGCCACGACGACAGCCGTGGCGACGGACACGCCGTCGGAATCCATGCGTTGGAACCTGAGCTCGGTGTTGCCGGTCCCCGAATCGCGCTCCACCCAGATGATCCCGTATTCGGAACCGCTCCAGGCGATGTCACCACCCCAGAAGGCGAAGAAGGGGTTCCCGCTCGAGAGCCCAGACGCCGCAGTGTGACTCGTCTGTCTCCAAGTCGACGCACGCCCCGCCGCAGACGCTTTGACCGGCCGGACACATACAGACGCCCGACTGGCAGGTGGCGCCCGTGGCGCACGGCAGGTCGCAGCCGCCGCAGTGGGAGGTGTTGGATTCCGTTTCCACGCAGGTTCCCTGAGACGCGCACCACTCTTCAGTAGCGCCCGGGCAGTCACAGACGCCGTTCGTGCAGGTTTCACCGCTTCGACACACGTTGTCACAGGCCCCGCAGTGAGCGGTGTCGGTGCGGGTGTCCTCACACGCGCCGCTGGAGGGGCAAAAGAGACCGCCGAACGCCGGGCAGCGACAGCTCGACCCGGAGCAGATCTCGGTGGGGTTGCACGCCATGTCACAGCCACCGCAGTGACCAACGTCGGAAGTCGTGCTCACGCAGCTTCCAACCGACGCACAGAACGTCCCGCTGCTCGGGCAGAGCAGGTGCCGAAGGAGCAGACTTCCGGGGCCTGACACGCAGAAACACGAGCCGCCGGAGCAGGTCTCACCCGGACCGCAGCTGTTGCCGCAGACGCCGCAGTGACCGGTGTCCGTTTGTAGGTTGACGCACGCGCCGCCGCACGACGTCAGCCCGAAACCCGTGCACCCGCATTGCCCTCCCTGACAGACTTGCCCGAGCGGGCACGGGTTGCCGCAGGTCCCACAGTTTTGTTCGTCGGTGGCGGTGTTGGTGCAGGTGCCGCTACAAAAGCTCGATGCAGTGGGCGGACAAGCGCAGCCCCCGGCAACGCAGCTTTGACTCGTGGGGCAGGCGGTTCCGCATCCGCCGCAGTTTTGAGGGTTTGCTTGAAGATCGACGCAACCCGCGACGCCGCAGCTCGTCATGGTCGGGTTCGGGCAAGTGCACGCGCCGTTCGTGCACGTCTCGGTGGACAGGCACACGTTCCCACAGGCCCCGCAGTTTTTCCTGTCGGTTTGCACGTCGACACATCCGCTCGCCGGGCAGGAGGTCATCCTAGAGCCCGGGCAAGAACAGAGACCGTTGGTGCACGACTGCGTAGCGGGGCAGCTGATGCCGCAAGCCCCACAGTTGCTCGGGTCACTGTCGAGATCGACGCACCGACAGACGGCAATCGTCGATGCGGCCGTCGCAATCGTTGTCGGTCCCGTCGCCACAGATTTCGGAGCTGCCGGTGGCCAGACATCCGCAAACCTGGATGCTGCTCACGTTGGTGACGACGCAGTCCCCCAATTCGGGGCCGTTGGGCACTGCGCGGAGGCCGCGCAGCGCTTCGTGCAGATGGCGCGATCACTAGTGACCTGGACGCACAAACCGCTGGCACAATGCAGGTTCGCCCCACACCGCTCGCCGAAGGTTCCCGGCCCGAGCTCGCTGGGTTGTCCCGCCGAGCAGGCCATGAGCGTGAGTAGAGTGGCAGTGACGACGACGAACCCACGTGGTTCGAGAGGCCGCTCGAAGAAGTCCGTGCGGAGCTCGGAGTCTGCGCGGGCGACCGCCGCTAGCCAGTGAGAGACGCGGGCGGCGGATCGACGGTGCGCCACCTCAAACGCAGCCGCTCCTCGTTCCATTCCCCGCGGACCTCGATCTGCGCGAGAGGCTCACCATCTGTCAGACGGCTGCCGGACCGACGTGTCCGTGGAAGTCCTTGAAGTGGTCGGCTGGCTTGCCGCCGATGTAACAGGTGCTTCCGTTGGTAATCGCGAGCTCGGGGTTCGCGGTACCCACTTCTTCGATCTGCTTGGCTGCGATCTGGATGGTGACTCGCTCTATGGTCGTGCGCTCGAGCTCGTCGAGGTTCGTGCCACGTAGCGCGGAGAAGATGTCGAGGCGTTTGAGCTTTGGACAGTTGGCCAGGAACGCAAGGTCGGGAAGCTTGGGGGCGCTCAATATGATCAACTCCTCCAGTCCGTCCAAGGCGCCGATGGACTCGAGGTCGAGCGACTTGCACTTCTCGACGCGAAGGGAGCGTACGCGTCCACCGTCGAATCGCCGAAGCTTCGAGCGCTGAAGCCAAAGCTTCTTCGAAGAAATTTCACACGTGTCGAGACTGTCGCCGATCGACCGAAAGCTCTCGAGGGCAAGTGGGGTCATCGGCCAGAGTTGCGGCTCCGTGTAGTTGGTGATGAATAGACTCTTGACGTTGCTCAACCCCGCGAGAGCCTCGTAGTTCTTGATGCGGCGACCACCCACGTGGGCATATTCGAGGTGCGAGAACCGGGCGACGCCGTCAGGAACGCGGTTCAGTCGACTCGCATAGTCAATGTCGACCATGCGGACGCTGCCTGGATCGGTCACGCCATCCAGCAACGACTCTATCTCCGATAGGCGAGGCTTGGCGCGCGGTTGCTTGGAGTCCGGGAGGATTTTCACGCCGACGACCGGCCGCCGAAGCGACGCAGGTGGAGCAGACTCGACGATTTCACGAATACCGGCCCGAAATGGATGTCCCTGGTGCATGCGAGGCCACGCGATTCTCGCAGCGTCGAAGCGAGGCGTCACCCGCCCGAGGCGATTCGTGGGCGTGCAGCTGTTCAGCCAGGAAACTGGCTGCTCTGCGGACTTGATGTCACGGCGGATATCTTCGGCGCCGGCGAGGAGGTGCTACAGGCAGTCGCTAGCACGCTTCAGAGAAAACGAGTCGAGGCCGGGATAGCCGTTCGTGCTGACGGGGCTGAGCCAGATCGCTCCGTAGCTGGCTCCGTCCGCTGCGGGTGCTTCGAAAGAGAATTCGCGAAGCTCCCACACCGCGCTGGTGACCACGGGGTCGAAGTCGCCGACGACCAGCAGCGTGCTGCCGCTGACACTGTCCATCACCGCGAGACGGTACGTCGCCGGGTCCGGACGCGACGACGCCGGCCCCGCGCGGTGTATTTGGGCGGACGCGATGTATCGGACGCCGCCCTCGATGGGGGCCGAGGTCGTTTGTTTGAAGGTCTCGACGACCGTGCCTCCGGGCGCGATTCCGGCGGCGATCCAACGGATCCCGTCGGGCGCAACCACCCCCGTAAAGTGGCCGAAATCGGACGGCGACAGCCCGCAGGAACCGTCGTTGCTGTACGTGTCCAGACTCAGCTCGTGGTTCACCCAATTGTCCGGGAGAGTTCCCTGACCCGTTGGGCACGGTGCAGCAACGTTTTCGAAGCTGCCGTTGACGATGAGCTCGGCGGTTCCGGGGCACGCCTTGCATTCGTTCGGGCAAGACGGTCCGCAGTCGACTCCGAACTCGGTGCCGTTTTGCAGGTTGTCGTCGCACGTCGGGGCCGTCGACATGTCGGTAGTGGCATCCGCGGCATCCGCGGCCGCATCGGCGCCCGCATCCACACCGCCGCTTCCGCTCGCTCCTGCCGAGCCGCTCGCTCCTGCCGAGCCGCTGGCCCCGGCAGACCCGCTCGCCCCGGCAGACCCGCTCGCTCCTGCCGACCCGCTCGCTCCTGCCGAGCCGCTCGCTCCTGCCGAGCCGCTCGCTCCCGCAGACCCGCTCGCTCCGGCAGACCCGCTGGCTCCGGCGGTGCCGCCGGTGCCGCCAGTTCCTCCGCCGGTGCCGCCAGTTCCTCCGCCCGTGCCACCGGTTGCCGCGCCCGCAGTTCCACCGGTCGACGCGCCCGCGTCTCCGCTGTCGCTTTCGCTGGAGCCACCGCTACATGCCGCCGCTACGACCGAGGCTATCGCCACCGACGCAAGCACGATCGATCGGTTCTTCATTCTCGCGCGCCGCTCTCGTTCCATTCTCATCGTCGTCCTCCCGGAAACCGGGCGCACCTTACACGAAAATTCGGGCCTGATCCGCCCCGAATCACGAACTTCGACGAAACCTAGCTAGGACAAAGGCCGCTGCGCGACGCGAAGCTGTGCGTGCTCGTTCTCCGCAGGATAGGCTGACTATGTGGCTTCGGAGCTCGATGAATCCGACGAGTCGCCGAGCATCGAGATCTTGTCGCCAGCGCTCGACTCGATGCGGGAAGGCGCGGTAGTCGCGAACGCCGCGGGCGAGCTCACCTACTTCAACCACGCGGCCAAGACCATGATCGGCATCGGCTTGAGCGATGCAGGGAACGACTGGAGCCGAATCTACGGGACGTACCGGCCGGACGGAAAGACGCGGATCGCGACCGAAGATCTCCCGCTGGCTCGCGCGCTCGGCGGCGAGAGCGTCGACAGCGAGCCCATTTTCGTGCGCAACGCCGAAAGGCCAGACGGGCTGCACATTTTGGTCAGCGCGCGGCCCGTGCGCGACCGATCGGGAAAATTCTGCGGGGCGATTGCAACGTTTCGGGACGTCAGCCTCCGGCGCGAAATTGAAGCCGGGCTGACCCAATCGGAAACGGCGTTCCAGCGGCTCATCGAGAACTCGCCTGACGGTGTGGTCGTTCATCGTGCCGGACGCATCGTCTTCGTCAACCGAGCGCTGCTCGCGATGCTCGGGCACGACGATGCGGCCGGCCTGATCGGAGAGAATGCTCTCGACGTGTTGGTGCACCCCGACGACGCCAATCGCGTCGCGGACGGGATCGAACGAGCGGAGGCTGATGCACCCCTTCGATCCGTCGAGATGCGCTGCAAGACGATCGACGGAGGCAGCATCGAGTGCGAAGCGACGGCGATTGGGCTGTTGTTCGAACGCAGGATTTCGACAC
Organism: Polyangiaceae bacterium; assembly: GCA_029261965.1. Classification (GTDB taxonomy): domain Bacteria; phylum Myxococcota_A; class Polyangia; order Polyangiales; family Polyangiaceae; genus JAJDAH01. The sequence goes on along the minus strand of JAJDAH010000340.1, from coordinate 40,329 downwards.
TGGTGACCTTCCGCGACCTCAGCGCGCGCAAGCGCATCGAGGCGAGACTTCAGATCTCCGAGCGAATGGCTTCGGTGGGCACTCTCGCCGCCGGCATTGCCCACGAGATCAACAATCCGCTCGCGTACATCGTGGCCAATCTCGATGTCTGTGAAGAACAGCTGAGAGAGATCGCCGACGATTCCCCGTCGAGCAAGCTATCGGATCTGCTCGAGGCCCTGGCGGAGACGCGTGAGGGAGCGGAACGTGTGCGGTCGATCGTGACGGGGCTGACGACTTTCTCCCGGACGGACGAGACCCGCACCGTCATCGATTTGCACCAGACTCTCGAAGTCGCCTCCAACATGAGCTCGAACGAGGTCCGGCATCGGGCTCGACTCGAGCGCTCCCTCGGACCGGTTCCGATGGTGAAAGCAGCCGAGGCGCAGCTCGCACAGGTGTTCATCAACCTGCTCGTCAACGCCGCTCAGGCTCTTCCGGAAGGCGAGGCCGACAAGCACACGATTTCGGTGTCCACCAGTACCGACTCGGCAGGCAACGCGGTCGTCAGAGTCGAGGACGATGGACGGGGGGTCGCGGCGAACATTCGCAAACGTGTCTTCGATCCGTTTTTCACGACCAAACCCGTCGGAGAGGGTACGGGGCTCGGCTTGTTCATTTGCCACCAGACGATCACCGCACTCGGCGGCACGATGTCCCTCGACGATTCGGAGCTGGGCGGCGCCAAGTTTCAGGTGGTTCTGCCGCCTGCCGCCGAAGGGGCAACCGTGTCGCCGCAATTGCGGGTCGATCCGCCTTCGAGCGAACCCGGTGGGCGGCTACTCATCGTCGACGACGAGCCTCTGGTTCGAAAGAGCCTGACTCGTGCGTTCAAGCTCGAGCACGAGGTCTCCACGGCGTCGGGCGGTCACGAAGCGCTCGAGAGGATCCGCGCCGGTGAGCACTTCGACGTGATTCTTTGCGACCTCATGATGCCGGACATGAGCGGAATGCAGCTACACGCCAAGCTCGTCGAGCTCGACCACGCTCTCGCGGATAGAATGATCTTCGCGACCGGCGGCACCTTCAGCTCGACGGCGAGCGATTTCTTGGCGCGCGTCGAAAACCCCCGGGTGAAGAAGCCCACGGACGTGAGGACGTTGCGGGCGCTCGTGCGGAGCGTGATGAGCTCACGCCCGCGCAGCGCGCAGCGAGGCTAGGAGTCGGTATCGAGCCACGCCACGGCTTTCTCCATCGATCGGAACACCTGCACGCGAATTCGATCGTCCTGCCGAAACGACTCGAACATGCGGGTTTGACCGAAGTGCAGGTCTTCGGGAACGACGAACGCCAGCTTTGCGCCAGGTTCGACCACGCTCGACTTCTTTGCTGCCTCGGCGAACGCTTGGATTTCTTCAGTCGAGAACTCGAAGGTGCAACGCGTGAGGTCCCAGAGGACCTCCTTTTTCCCGAAGCGTTCGTGTGACCACACGGCCCCAGCCGACTGGAGTAGGTCCTGAACCCGGACGAGCCCTTCCCAGGTCCCCGTCACGCGGCCAGCGTCATCGACTTCGAGCGTGAAACCCATCTATTTACCCTACCCGATCCCTCGCCACGGACTCACGATGCGAAGTAGCTACCGCTTTTCGACAGGCCGGGCAGGGGCGCCGACGACCGTCGTTTTCGTCGGGACGTCGTCCACGACTACCGCGTTTGCGCCAATCCGCGCGTGGTCACCGACCTTCAGCGCGCCCAAGATCTTGGCGCCGGTTCCGACGAGCGTGTTGTGTCCGATCGTCGGCCCAACGGTGCCGCGGGTCAGCCCGATGGTGACCCAGGGAGCAAGAACGGTGCCCGATCCGATGTCCACCCGCCCGTCGATGACGACCTGCCCGTGTGGAATGTAGATGCCGGGCTCGATGACGACCGGGTCGCCGATACTCATCTGGAACAACGCCATGCACGCGCGATGCAACACCTGCGGAAGGACGGGGACGTTGCGAGCAAGCAACCGGCCGCGAACGCGGTACAGGGCGAGCCCCACGAAGGCGTCGGTGCTCCAGGAAAGCCGCGCGATCTGACGGAGGAGCGACAATCGGGACTGAACCTCGTGCTCCTCGCCCCGGCCACGCAGAAAGGCGCGCGTATCGGCCTCCAGGGCTTCCCAGAGCTTCGGATAACGAGCGTATCGTTCGTTTCTAAGCGCGTCAGCCAAGCCGTTCCGTTGCTCCCGGGTTTGGAAGGCTTCTTTCGGCAGTTTCAGCGTCCCGGGGTGTTTGGCATGGAGCTCTTTGGCGAGCTTGCGCTTGAGCTCTGGCGTATCGAACGACCCAGGCGGCAGTTTCAACTTCTCATCGCAGCTCAAGACAAAACCATTCTACACTGTCGGTCTCGCTGGGTCTCGAGTACGGCAGTCAGTCGTTCTGGGTGGTGAGGCAAGTAGCTCCCGGCTACGGACAACTCGTCGACGCCGCCGGGCTCATCGTGCCCCCGAGCGTACAGGTCGTCGCCGCGTTGATGCGAATACGACCAACTCCCCCGCCGCCGCCACCACCGCCATCCGCACCGTCATTCTCTCCGGCTTGTGCGGGTGTGGATCCGGTCGCGCCCGCGCCGCCGTTGCCGCCGCTCCTACCGTTGCCGCCGGTACCACCGTTCGCTTGAAGAAGTGCCAGAGCGGGGACGCTCACCGTGTCGCCTTCGAGCAAGATGGCGCCGCCGCTGCCTCCCCCACCGCCTCCACCTTCGGAGCCGCAGCCGTCGAGCCCGTTGCCGCCGTTCGTTCGCAGGGTACCGGTGACGACCAGCGCGCCCGCCACCGAGAGTTGTATCGCGCCGCCGCCGCCGCCCGGAAGCGAGGTGGTCGTGCAACCGCCGCCGGCGCCGCCGCTGCAGCCGCCGTGCAGGGCGATCAAAGTCGCGGTTCCGCGCGTCGTTCCGCCGGGCCCTTGGTTGCCGTTGTTGTCGCCGTAGCCACCGCTGGCGCCCACGGTGCCGAAGCCACCACCGCCACCACCGCCACCGCCACCGTTCGGAGTGCCGGTTCCGTTGACGCCGTTCGCACCGCCACACATCAAGTTACCGCCAGCCCCAGACGCGGTCCCGCTCGCGCTCGCGTCGATCGTGCCGTCGATCGTCGCATCGCCGTAGATGGCAAGAACGACAGGGCGATTGCCGGTGAGTTGGAGCTGGGCGCCCGAGGCCAGAGTGAAGTCTCTGAAGGGCAAGATCACGAGAGCCGGACCCGAGGGTTGCGACCGGACGACGGGAATGGGCTCCGGCTGGGGCCCGCACCAACCCGTGAACGTGAGCGTCGTGGAATTGAATGTGGTCACACCGCAGTTGAGCGTGGTCAGGAGGTTCGTCGCCAGCGGATCGAGCCCCGCGTCCGTCGGGTCGAAGTTGCTCGGCGTGTAGGCAAACGGCGTGAGCGGCTGCATGGCGCACATGCCGCTCGAGCAGAAGTTGCTCACGCAGTCGCTGTTGTCGTCGCAAAGCAGCCCATTGGCGCAGCGCGGGCATCCAGTGGCACCGCCGCAGTCGACGTCGGTCTCGCCCCCGTTCATGACCGTATCCATGCAGCCAGCGGAGGAGCAGACGCCACCGGTACAAACGCCGCTCGTGCAATCCGACGGGAGCACGCAGCCCTGCCCGGAGCCGCAGGTCGGGCAACCGCCGCCTCCGCCGCAATCGACGCCGGTCTCGTTGCCGTTCGAAACGCCGTCGGGGCACATCGGCGCCTGACAGACGTTGCCCGTGCAAACTTGGCTCGTGCAGTCCGCAGGACCGCTGCACCCACCACCCGTGCCGCACGCGCCGCAGGTCCCGCCGCCGCAGTCGGTGCCGGTCTCCGCGCCGTTCATGACCATGTCCGAGCAACTCGGAGCCTGGCAAACGTTGCTCACGCACACATTGCTGAGGCAATCGGTGCCGCCAGCGCACGCTTTTCCCGGTACGCACCCTCCGCACGTGCCACCACAATCCGTATCCGTCTCGTTTTGGTTCAGAACTCCGTCCGAGCACGTCGGCGCGCGACAGATGTTCCCGAAACAAACGCCGCTCGTGCAATCGCTGGGGTTCTGGCAAGCGCCGTTGTCCGGGCAGGGGTTACACCCGCCTCCCCCACAATCGACGTCGGTCTCGGTGCCGTTCTGGATCATGTCCAAGCAATTCGACGGCTGGCACACCATGCCGACGCAGCTGAGACTCTCGCAGTCGGTCGCCACCCCACAGTTCGAAAAGTCGGCGCAACCCGCGCAGCTGGCTCCACCGCAATCGACGTCGCTTTCAGTCCCGTTGAGGATCATGTCGTTGCAACCCGGCGCTTGGCACACGCCGGATGCCGAGCACGATCCCGTCGTGCAATCGTCGTTCACGATGCAGCCCGCGTTCAGCCCGCAGCGATTGCAAGTTCCGCCTCCGCAGTCGACATCGGTTTCAGCGCCGTTCTCGACGATGTCGGTACAAGTCGGCGCGCGACAGATCATCCCAGCGCAAACGCCACTCGTGCAGTCGCCGCCCACCGCACATCCCTGAAGATCGTCACAGGGGGCGCAACCTCCGCCGCAGTCGACGTCGGTCTCACTGCCGTTCTGCACCGAATCCACGCAGTCCGGCGGCTGACAGAAACCACCGCCGCACGATCCGCTGTCGCAGTCCGAGCCCTGGTTGCACGTGCTGCCCGCTGGACAGAGGGGGCACGCCCCGCCGCAATCGACGTCGGCTTCGGATCCGTTCTTCACCATGTCGCCGCAGCCTGGCGCTTGGCACACGTTCCCCGTGCAGACCCCGCTGACGCAGTCCGCGCTGGTATTGCAGGCTCGATTGGTCGAACACGGCGGGCAGCTGCCCCCGCAGTCGATGTCGGTCTCGGAGCCGTTTTTTGTCCCGTCCCCGCAGGCCGGATCCGCGCAGATGTTCTGGGTGCAAAACCCCGAGACGCAGTCGCTTCCCAGAAAGCAGCTCTCGCCGTCCAGGCAGGCGGGGCACATTCCGCCGCAGTCGGTGTCGGTCTCGCTACCGTTGAGGGTCGAGTCCATGCAGCTCGCTGCGTCGCATGTCCCGTTCGTGCAAACACCGCTCGTGCAGTCGCCGGCGAAACCGCACTTGTCCCCCGGATCGCAGGCAGGGCAATCGATGCCGCCACAATCCTGGTCGGTCTCGTTACCGTTCTCGACGCCGTCCAGGCAGGTCGGTGATTGGCAGAACCCGCCGCTACACACGCCGGTCACACAGTCGCTACCGACAATGCAGATCTCCCCCGGATCACAGGGCGCGCACGCGTCCCCGCCGCAGTCCACGTCGGTCTCGGTCCCGTTCAGGACTCCGTCGACGCAACCCGGATCTTGGCAGATGTTGGCTTCGCAAAACATCGTGGTGCAATCGCTCGGCAGATCGCACATCTTCGTCGGTCCGCACGGACCGCAGGTCAGGCCGCCGCAATCCACGTCGGTTTCGCTTCCGTTGAGCAAGGCATCGGTGCAGCTGGCCCCGGCGCACGTCCCGCCCGTGCAGACGCCACTCGCACAGTCCGTGCCTGTGCCACAGTTTTCACCGTCCGCGCAGCCCGGGCACTGAGCACCACCGCAGTCGACGTCAGTTTCTGCACCATTCTGCGCGCCGTCCGAGCAATCGCCGCCGCCGCTGCCACCGCTTCCGGCGTTGCCCGCGCTACCTCCGCCGCTTCCCCCGCTCGCGCCACTGCCGGCATCACCGCCGCTGCCGCCTCCATCGCTGCCGGCGCCGCCGCCCGTTCCTACCGACGCGTCTCGGCCGCCGCCGCTCAGCCCGTCCAGACTCGTCGAGAACGTGCACGACACGGCACACGCTGCCGCCGTCAAAGTAAGCGCGATAACGAGCGAAACCAGCCGCATCCCAGGCTACTTTAGCCTGGCAACGCGACACGCGAAAGCGCCACCGACGCCAAAGGCATCGACATCAGCATCCACTCTGGTCCCTCCCCGAGACGAAGCCGTATGGCTAGCCCCAGATCGAGGCACCGATCGCGAAGCCAGCGACGACCGCGGTGATCACCGAAAACCACCAGGACGCCATGCGGCGATCAGGTGTACCTGCGGCGAACATAGACTCGGGACTGGGACGCCGAGAGGCCTCTGGTGACGTTGGACTCATTGCACTGTCTAGAGCGGCATGTCGTGCCGAAACTTGAGCACCATGGTGGTGAGTGCGCGGGAAGAGTCCGTACCTGCCATCACGATCGCGGACCAGAGCTCGACGAGGTGCCCAACGCTCCACCACCCGGAGGGGACGAATCAACGCAAATTCAGTAAATTTGAATCATTGACAATATTTTTTATTAACATTAAATTTGCTCGCAATGGGCCGGAGGAAGACCAGCGTTGCCAAGGCCAAGCAGGCGGAGCGCACCGAGCGCCGCCGGAGTCAGACGGCTAGCGAGATCCTCGGCGTGGGCCGTGACGTGCTGCTTCGCGAGGGCATCGCGAGCTTCACTCTCGCGGCGGTCGCCGACGAGCTCGGCCTCACGACGCCGGCGCTCTACTACTATTTCGACTCGAAAGAGGCTCTGCTCGCCGAGCTCTTGATCCGCGAATGGATGGAGTGCGCGGGGCAAGTGCAGGCCGCGGTGGAGCACACCGACGACGGAGCCGCCGCGGTGGAGCAGCTGATGCGAACCGTCTTCGACCGGTACCGCAACCGGCTCGACCTGTTCTCACTCGCCTACAAGTCGACGAACACCGAGGAGCTCACCGGCCTCGTCGGCCCTGAGGAGCTCGAGCGCATCCGACCCGTCAACGACATGCTCTACGGCGGCGCCGAAACCCGACTTCGAGCCGACCAGCGCCAGGGTGCCTTCCCGAAGAAGCGTCACCCGCGGCGCTTTGCATTCACCGCGCACATGGCGGTGCTCGGCATCTTGAGCATGAAGGCGATGACCGAATCCGCCAGCGACCCGCTCGTTCACAGCGACGGCGATCTCATCGACGACGTCTGCACGACGTTTCGCGCAGCAATGAAACACGGAGACCCCCGATGAACCTGCAAGACCCCGTCTTTGCGACCTACGTGATCGCAGCGGCTCTCATGATTCTCAAGATGATGGGACAAGGGTGGATCACCGTCGCTCGAATGATGAAGGTCGGCGGCGGGTTTCTGAACCCCGAGGACGCCAGTTCGGGCATGGCCAACCCCAAGCCACGCGACGGCCAGCTCGAACCGGACGAGTACGTCGAGCGCTCGAGGCGCATGCACCGCAACGACACCGAGAACGTGCCCGTGTTCCTCGTGGCCGGCTTTCTCTTCGTTCTGACCGAGCCCCCGCTGTGGGTCGCCCAAGCCCTGCTCTACGGATACGTGGGCGCTCGTTTCGCGCACTTCTGGGCGTACCTCACCGCGCGGTCTCACGAGGTGCGCGCGACCTTTTTCACCGTCGCTTCCCTGATCGTCATGGGAATCGCCGGGTACACCCTGTTTCAAGCCATCAGCTGAGGAGTCCGTCATGAAGATCACCAACCCGCAGTCTGGAACGAACGTCGCCGAGATCGGCGACGGAATCTTTCGTATCAGCACCCCCGTGCCTCCCAGTCCGGCCCTGCCGGGCGGCTTCACCTTCAACCAGTACTTGATCGTGGACGACGAGCCGATGCTCTTTCATACGGGCCCGCGCAAGATGTTCCCGCTCGTGCGCGAGGCCATCGAGACCGTCATTCCCGCCGCGAAGCTGAGTTACGTGGGTCTTTCCCACTTCGAAGCCGACGAGTGCGGCAGCTTGAACGAGTTTCTCGCCGTGGCTCCCGAAGCCGTTCCGCTTTGCGGCATGGTCGCCAAAATGGTTTCGGTCGACGACATGGCCGACCGCGAGGCGCGCGGGCTGGGCGACGGTGAAGAGCTCCGTTTGGGCAAACACACGCTTCGCTGGCTCGATGCGCCTCACCTGCCCCACGCTTGGGAATGTGGCTACCTGTTCGAAAAAACCACGCGCACGCTCTTGTGTGGCGACCTCTTCACGCAACCCGGTCACGAGCACGTACCGTTGACCGAGGGCGACATTCTCGCGCCGAGCGAGGCCATGCGCACGCAGATGGACTACTACGCCCACGCGCGCAACACAGCAGAGCTGCTCTCGAAGCTCGCCGCGACCGAGCCCGCAACGCTGGCGTGCATGCACGGATCCGCCTGGAGCGGCGACGGCGCCAAGCTGCTGGGCGAGCTCGCCTCGGCGCTCGGTTCCCCGAGTTGACGACGTTGCCGCCTACCTCGCCACGTCACGAGAGAGACGTCGTCCAGGCCTCCATGCTCGCACAACAATGCTCTAGGTAGATCTTGAGCAGCGGAGATGCGGTCTCGACGTGTCCTCGGAATCCTTCGTTGATCTCTTTCATCAGCTCGAGATAGTCGTGCGACCGCAACGTGCGCTTGACCTGAAAGAGCATGTCCAGGAACTCGTCGTTGATGAGGTGGCAGACGTGTTCTTGCCAGATGTTCCTCGTGTAGTCGCCGTCTTTCCGATGGTGAACCATCGGCTCGCCGACGGCCATGGCCTCGTTCTTCAGATCCATGAGCGTCTTCAGAATGAAGCCTCCCCAAATGTCGCCGTACCGATCCACGACCCAGTTCGGCATGACCTCGACATGCATCGGTAGCTGATAGATGGCGGGTATCAGCTCCCTTCGAAACTGCATGTTCATCGAACAAACGGAAACGAGCTTGTCCTTCTCGATGATGACAGAAGGCTCATCGAGCTCGGCGTCCGGATGCGCATATGGCGGTCCTGCGATCTTGTCGATGCCGTTGACGTCGAAGACACCCTTCCAGAGACCGAGGCAAAACGTGACGTTGCGGGACTCGGCGTTTTCGATCCGTACTCCCTCGTGGCTAGGTCTCGCTGAATACGGAAACCCCCGAGGAAAGAGATGTGTCGAAACGTTGCGATACAAGCTCAAGATATTGAGATGAACTCCCTCACAAGTGGCTACCGGTCTTTCGCTTTTGGATAGGACAGCGTTCACTCGATCGCAGAAGTCCGCATGGTAGACCTGACAGTCGTCGTCGAGCGCGACGATGATTTCACCGGGGTCACTGTTCTTCCACGCAACGTAGAATCCGAAGTCCCTCGAGGCGCCATTGCGCTTGGGGTAACCAACATCCAAAGGCCCCAGCATCTTTTTCCGATGTCCCCAGTCGTAAACCTCGAACTGCGGGTGGTCGACCTCGATGCTTCCCTCCGAATCATCGACGACCACGAAACGGGCTCCACTTTCTATCAGTGGCGAAAGGTATTCGAGGTCGATCGTTCGGTTGGACGGAATGACGACGATCACGATGTTTGCCGGAGATGCAGAAGAACGGCAGCCCAATACTCGCTCGAGCTATCCACCCGCCAATTCAGCTTGTGCATCGGAATGGTGCGAGAATCAATCGCCTCTTTCGCCCTCGCGATGCCATCCGGTGCTCTCGCGAAGCCTTGCAAGAGGTGTGGCGACGCGGCCGAGAAGGGCTTCGCCTCGTTCCACAACTTGCGACATTCCGGATCCTCCAGAATGATCTTGTTGAACGTGTAATGAAAGATGAAGTACGGGTACACGCGCAGTACCTTGCGCGCGAACCACGAGTGCCACATGAGCGTGGTGGCGAAGTCTGAGCCCCAACGATCACCAAAAGCCTCGAGCAGCTCGTCCCCGAGCGGAGTATCTTGGTTCGAGAAACGGTTGTTCACGTAGAAGTCGGAAAACTTCTCGTACAATTTTTGAAGAATGGGGCTCTCCGGTTCCGCGGCAATGAACCAATTGGACATCATGCGATCCGGACCAGGCTCTCGAAAGGCGAAGAACTCCGAGCTACAGTATTCCTCGAGCCAACTGCTCAGGGGCTGCGCACACATGACGGTGGCATCCGTCCACACGCCGCCATGCTTCGAGAGCAAGCTCAGTCGGGCCAGGGCCGCGATCTTCTGAATGGTGATGTCTCTGCGTCGAATGTCGATACCCGCCGGGAGCCGTGCATGGTCGAGCAAGGAATGTTGATCGAGGGCGTTCACTTCGTAGCTCGGGTTCAGCGCGACCCACGAGTCCCGACATTGCTTCACCAAATCGGGAGCCTTCTCCCAACCTTGATGCCAGTACGTCCATATTGTCTTGGTCGTCACTTCATCGGCCCGTCAGCCGGCAACCACGATTCTCGCGCCCGCCGTTTTCATTCGCCGTATCTGTAGTCGAAGTATTCTATGTCGTCGCGGAACAGCTCCGCGACGAGTCGTCGGCAGTCCTCGTCGTAGTAGCTCCAGTACGGCCCATGCTCGGTCTTGTTGAGGACCGGCAGGACCGATCGCTCGACGCCGATCTTCTCGCAAACGACATCGAAGTCCTGCTGCAGTCGCTCAAAACGACCAACGAAGTCGACGATGACGTTTCCTCGTTCGTCCGAAAGCATGTGCAGTGCATTGTCGAATTTTACTCGCCAGCCCTCCGGGTCATTTTCGACGAGGGTGCCAACGCCATAGACGGGCGCGAGCTCGGCATTGAGCGCCGCGTGGTTTCCGGCTCTCACGTTCTCTGCCGTACGGAGCAACCACTCTTTGAAAGTGAGAGATGCCTCGGCTTCGAGCTGTCGGACTTGCCGTCTGAACGTGTAGTAGGACAACACGCGATCCCACGGATTGCGCACGAACGCGAAGGAGAGATATCGTTCCCAGATCTCTGGAAAGTGCTCACGATATTGAAGCGCCGTGTTGTGCCTCGGCCCGGATAGCGCCAGCTCGTTCTCCACGCTCGTGCCGCCTGACTTGGGCACGTGAACGAAGATGAATTTGTGCTCGTGCGATATCACGGTGCTTCCTGCGTGCGTGCCACATCAAGAGGGCTGGGCCTCGTGCGCGGGAGCGGTCATGTGAGCGCGACCTCGTCAATCGGCGGTAGACCCAAGCCCGGTCCGCGGGGAAGCTCCACGTGTCCGTTCGTGACTTCGAGCGGAGGAACGACGGCGCTCTCCAGCCCGGCCGGTATCCACTTCACTTCGTGCCAGTCCATGTTCTCCTGGGTGAATCCCAGTTGGATTCCGGCATACGAAGCGGGTCCCGTGATGTAGCAGTGAGGGCACAGCGTGTAGTTGAAGAGCTCTCCCAGGACGGTCAGTTTTCGGGCCGTGGTCAGGCCACCCATTTTCGACAATTCGGGTTGGACGTAGTCCACCGCCCCGCTCTGCATCAGTCGGTAGTAGCCGCTCAGGTTGTACTCGTTTTCGCCCGCCGCGAATTTCGTCGTCGAGTTGCGACGGAGCCGGCAGAGTGATGCGTGGTCCTGCATCGGAAAAATGGGCTCCTCGATCCAGAGGAGATTGTACCGCTCTAATCGCTGGATCATTTCTTCAGTTTCATGCATCGACCACTGACCCGTCGGGTCCAGCATGATCGTGAAGTCGTTTCCCACGACTTCACGCGTCAAGGCGATCAGCTTTTCGTCTCGGTCGTGAAGTTTCACCCCCGTGTATCCAGCTCCGAGCATTCTTTCCAAAGTCTCTGTCAGCAGTCGCTCGTCGCGTAGCTCTGGAAAACTGGCGTACACCCTCACGCGGTCTTTGACCTGGCCCCCCAGGAGTCGCGCCACTGGAACATCGTGACGCTTTCCCAAGAGATCCCAGAGAGCCAGGTCGACGCCGCTCATCGCGCACGAGACGACCCCTTCGGTGCCGTACCGATAGCCCCCTCGGTACATTTTCTGCCAGAGGTGCTCGATTCGGCTGCTGTCCTCGCCGAGGATCAGCGGTTTCAGCAGGTCCGTGATTACGGCTTCGACCGGCCGGGTGGGCGCGCCAGCCCAGGATTCACCGATGCCAGTCAATCCCTCGTCGGTCGTGATCCTCACGAAGAGTTGCTTTCGTGAAAAGTGACTCGTCCAGGCGATGTCCGCAGTTTTCGTCTCGACGGTTTCGATTCTCATTTCGCTGGACGTACGGGTGACGTGGTCGTCGAACGGCGCGCGTTGTCGCGGGGTACCACCGTGGTGTCAACCGGTGGCAGCTTACGTCGGTCGGCCGCGAAAACATATTGTCGGTGGTCGCGATCGGACCCATCTGGCAGACGGTACATCGCGCCAGTGCTCGGCCTCCGGCGCTAGGGTGCTGGCGTTTCACTAGCGCGTTTCTGCCGGCAAAACCCTCCCCGCGTCGATCCACTCAGAACATCGCTTTGAACGACCGGCCGAGCTACGACCCTTCGAGCCCAGTTGGGTCGCCCACTTTCCACACGTGCTCGGAGAGATCCGCTAGAGCCTCCTCCTCGAGAAGCCCCGTGACCACAACGATGTCCGCTTCTCGCAGCATGGAGATGCCACGACCGCTATTTCTGGGGTGCGGATCGGTCATTGCCACGTAGACCTTTCCGATGCGGCGTCGGATGAGCTCCTCCGCACAAGAAGGCGTGCGCTGGTGGAACGCGCAAGGTTCGAGCGTGACGAAGGCGCCGACGTCGCTGAGCTCGCCGTCCAACTGAGCGAGCGCGTGCGGCTCGGCGTGCGGTTGGTACGGTGGTTGGGTGTGACCGCGAGCGACAACGACTCCGCCGCGCACCAGGACGCAGCCCACCGGCGGGTTGGGCAGACATTCGGGCAGAGCTTTGCGGCCCTCCACAAGCGCTTCGCGCATGAACGCCTCGAGCTCGGTTGGAGATTCGGACAAGCGACTAGGCACGCCCCACTTTGGCAGAAGGTGAAGCGCGTACGTTCAGGTTTCTAACGCGCTGCCCCGAATTCCAAAACGACTACACCTTCCTGCCCGTGAGAAATCGCTCGCGCACGCTTCGCTCTAGCCTTCAGCAGTCAGATCGGCGAGCCTCGCACGCATGAAAACGACGCTGGGGGCACGAACGATTCGCTATGAGGAAATGAACGCCTGCGTGGCGAACTGAGCGGCGCTTCGTACACATTCTCGGAGCGCAAGGGTCCAGGGGGTGATGACGGTCCCGAGCATCGTGGCTCGAGCCGCCCGCAAGGAGATCGATGACCCCGGACATGCTCGTCACTGTTGGTGTTCTCGTCGCAGTGTTCGGGGCGCTGGCCTTCAACCTGTGGACGCCGGTGGCCATCATGTTCCCCATCGTGATCTCGATAGCGCAGACGTTGGGCGTCGAGCCCCGCGCTCTCTTCATCAGCTTGACGCTCGCCGGGTCCATGTCGCTGATGACTCCGATCGGCTACCAGACGAACCTGATGGTCTACGGGCCCGGGAACTACCGCTTCACCGACTTCTTCCGGGCCGGCGCCCCGCTACAGCTGGTCTTGTGGATCGTCGTCATCGTGCTCGCCCCCCTCGTGTGGCCGATGTAGCGACGACGGGGCTCCGCCACGGATTAATCGCGCGGCATCACATTCTTTGAGCATCCTGCAGCCGGTCCAACGTGCTCTCGAGGGATCTCTTCAACTTGTCGGCCGCGCCGTCGACGGCATCGTCCACGCTCGCGGCTTGGTGCGTGACGGCGGTGGGGCGGCGACCCTCGAGGCGAGCCTCCATCATGCAGCGCTTGTCGTCTTGGCCGCTCTTGTCGCCGTTCTCGCCGCCATTCTCGTCGCTGAGGTGGACTTCTACTCGCGTGATCCGATCGCTGAATCGGCTCAGTGCAAAGTGCACGACGCCCTCCACGTGCTTGGCGAGCGCGTCGCGCCCTTCGATGTTGCTGTCTGTATTGATCTGGATCTGCATCGCGTTCTCCTCGGTGATTCGTAGGTGCTCTCGGTGCTGTCTCTCGGCATGTGTAAGACCATCCGCATCAGTCTGGGAGGTCGACGGCACCGTTGGGCATCGGCGGGGAATTTCGCGCGGTCGCCGCGGAGATTGCCCGGTTCGAACGCTGGGACCGCGCTCGTCGCGCGATGGACTCAGGCGTCAACGGACGTGGCGTACATCTTGCGTGGGCCCAACGCTGTGAGACCATGAAAGCTCTCGTTCATTGCGCACCGGGAAAGCGGACCTGGGAAGAAAAGCCGAGACCGACGATCCAAGACGCGTCCGACGCGATTGTGAGGGTCGTCCGGACTACCATCTAGCGGTGCCGCCGTCGCCTGAATGCTCTAGCCGGTAGGCCGCCCATTGCCAGGTCTCGTATTAGAATCCAGCGCGTGAAACGTGAACAGCTCGAAACGTTGGTTCGCACCGGCTACGACGAGCTGGCCGACGAGTACGTCAAGAGGTTCTTCCACGAGCTCGAGCAAAAGCCGTTCGACCGCGAGCTGCTCGATCGCTTCGCCGAAGGCTCGGGCGCCCAAGAGGTCTGCGACGTCGGTTGCGGTCCCGGTCACATCGCGCGCTACCTCTCGGCCAAGGGCGTGCGTGCCCGCGGGATCGATATTTCGGAGCAGATGATCCGTTGCGCGCGAACCGAAGTCCCCGAGTCGAGGTTCGACGTCGGCAACATGCTCGAGCTCGACTTCGACGACGCGACGTTGGCCGGGGTGGTCGCGTTCTACTCGTTGATCCACCTGACTCGGGAAGATGCGCCACGAGCGCTGCGCGAATTTCATCGCGTGCTCCGGCCCGGGGGACGCCTACTGACGGCAACCCACGAGGGAGCCGAGCACGTGCATGTCGACGACATGCTCGACCAGCCCGTGGAAATGTACGCGACTCTCTACGGCCGCGAAGAGATCGCCGAATACGCGAGGGCGGCTGGCTTCGAGGTCGAAAACGTTCGCACGAGAGACCCCTACGAATTCGAGTATCCGACGACTCGCGTGTACACACGCGCAACCAAGCCGGGTTGACGCTTTCGACGGCCTGCTAGAGGCCGAAGCCTCCGTTCGATGCGCGACCGCTGATTCCCGCGACAGCCTCTGCGGACTGCGTGCCCAACCACTCACCCATGTTGAACACGTTGCGGCCGTCGCCGCCGATCGTGATGCACGAGGCCTGTTCGTCGATCATGAGACCCACCGTGCGAGCCTCCGGCGGGCTGGTGTAGCCGAACAGAAAGCACATCTCGTTCTCGCCGACTCCGAAGCGCATCTCGTGATCGGTGGTGTTGTTGAATTCGCACTGGAATTGGACGGCGTTCGCTCCGGCGGTCGAGAGCGCCGGGTTGTACATCTCGATGTCGCTGTCAGCCAGCCCCGTGCCGGCGCGATCGTAGGCGGCCGCCATGGTCGTGAACTGGTCGAAACCCGGTTCCGGTATCGAGTCGTACTCTCTGAGCGGAGCGGTTCCGAAGTCGGCCTTGAAACCGGTCGCCCACTGGTGGGTGTGCGGCATGATTCCGAGCACGTCTCCGCCCTTCCACTCGCAGTTTCCGTGGATGGACTTTTGCGATCTGGCCGGCAGTAGGAACCCGAAGTGAATGTACACGAACATCGCCGCGGGATTCACGACTTGGTCGGCCGGCATGGTGTAAAAATCCCAGGCCGCTTCGACGCGTAGATTGTCGGGAGTCGTGTTCTGAAGGTGCGTGTTGGCCGAGATCTCCAGACTCTCCGCCACCTCGAACGCGTAACCATCTGCGAGGGCGTAGCGCTCGGCACTCACCCCGATGACCTGCGTGCTGTTGGCGAAGAGCACGACCGGCGACACGAGCTCGCTCGCTGGCGTACCACCGAGGTAGCGAGTGATCTGGCCGAACACCCTGGCGTCGGCACTCTGGCGACAGTTCGGATACGGCTGCGGACCTTCCGCGGGATCGACCTGGAGCCCGTAGAGGTTCGCGTGATGCAGACCGGGCGACGTGTGCACGACCGACGTGTAGACCCACCGGTTCGCCAAATCCGGAACCTCCCACGACTGGCACGGGCTGACGTCGGTCATGCCGACTGACTCGCTCTCCGAGTCGTAGCCGGCTGGAAGGTCCTGCGGCTCCATGACGAGTCGGAACCCGCTCTTCGGTGGAGGCGGCATGTCCGCGAGCAGGACCAGGTCTTGGTTGCCGTAGTAGACGATGTTGTCTTGATCGAGCTGGTTGTCGGGCTCGAACCTGAACGGGTTGAGAACGCATTCGCCGCCCTCCTCGATCTCGGAGTCCGCACACTCGAGACCCTCTGGGCCAGGAGAGGTGTCCTCTCCGTCGCTCGACGAGCAGCCGACCGCCAGGCCGAGAGTGAAAACAGCGACAACGGCGCTGGAAAATCGCGAGGTGGGTGTCTTGATGGTCATAGCGTCTGCGGCCCTTCCGTCTTCAGCAACGGTGACAATATACACGGTAGTGAGCCGGGTGCCGTCGCGCTCGCGACGCCGCGGTCACGTTTTTCGCTGTTCTTTCGGCATTTTACCGGACACCTGCGTCCCATCTCAGCTTCCACGGGCCATCGAAGCTCACTCGGAAGCCAGGCCCGCCAACGCTCGCATCTTCGGGGTCAGCAGGAGTCGTCGTTACCCGAGGTGATCACGGCACCACCGATGCTGAGCCTCGCGACAAACGCATCCACGATGAGCATCTGACAGAGCAGACCGTTGTCGAGGATGCGAGCCATCCCGCCGACCGTAGTCAGGCTGGACAGTGCGTCGAGGTTGGTGAGCAGGTCGTTGTTCAAGATGCCAACGTCGCCGCCGATGGAGGTGAGACTGGACAGTCCGTCGAGGCTGGTGAGCTGCGGGAGGCCGCTGACATGCAAGCCATCGGCTATGGTCGTCACGTTGGCCAGGCCAGCGAGACTGGTGAGCGCGGCGCTGTTGTCCACGCTCAGGGTACCTCCGACGGAGACGAGACCCGACAATCCATCGACGTTGGTGAGCGATAGGTTGCCGTCGACGGTCACGTGTTGACGGACGCTCGTGATGTTGGACAAACCGTCGATGTTGCCGAGAGCAATGTTGTCGAGGATCTCGAGGTCATCACCGACGGTGGTGATCTTCGAGAGACCGTCCACTTCACGGAGAACCAGATTGCCACTGATCCACAAGTGCCCAGGCACGGCGGTGAGGTTGGCCAGACCGCTCATGTCGGTGATGGCGTTGTCGGTGATCCTCACGTTGTCGCCTGCGGTGGTGAGATTCGACAAGTCGAGCACGGAGAGCGTCGCGTTACGACGGACGTGCACGCTGCCGCCGACGGTCGTCAAGCCGGGCAGACTGACGCTCGTGAGTGAATCGGCGCTCCCGATGTCGACGTCCCCACCGATGGACGCGAGGCGATCCAGGTTGCCGAGGCTGGGGAGCTTGACGTTGCCGCCGATGATGAAGTCACCGGTGACCGTGGCGATACCAGAGAGATCGAGGCTGGTGAGCGCGTCGTTGCTTCCGATGTTCAGAATGCCGTCGATTCCTGGAACGGCAGACAGATCGATCGACGTGAGTGCGCCATTGCCGATGAACGAGGCGCCGCCGGCGAGGGACGTGAGCTGGGACAGGTCGACGGCCGGGAGTGCGGGGTTGTCGCCGATGTCGATGTATTCGCCGATGGAAGTGACGCGGGACAGTCCCTCGAAGCTCGCGAGCGCCGCGTTCTCGTGGACGTAGAGGTAGCGGCCAATCGAATCGATGTTCGACAGACCATCGAGGTGGCTCAGCTTGTCGTTCCCCGTGACGTTGAGATAGCCACCGAGGGAAGTCAGATTGGACAACCCATCGACCGTGGTGAGTTCGTCGTTGTTCTCCAAATTCAAGTCGCCCCCGATGGAGACCAGGTTGGACAAGCCGTCGAGGTCGGGGAGCTTTGGGTTTTCTCCGATGTGGAGAAACATCGTGATCGACGTCAGACGCGGGAGCTCGAGAACCTCGCTCGTGAGCCAGGGTTGGCCGCGGATCGTCAGCGAACGAACCTGCTCGCAGTGGGCGATTGCCGCGAGATCGTCGGCACTTTCGATGCGGTGGCCGTTGTTGCACGGCACCGTTGTGGAAGGCCCCGGGCCCGGACCCGCGTCCGCCCCCGGGTCGATGACGGTCTCCGACTCGCCACCGCCGCACGCGGTAGACGCCCCGACCGCCCAGGTCAGCAGCAGAGTGCGCAACAAGCATGCTCCCGCGCGTTCCATTCGGTGTCTCCTCGCTCGTCTAGTTGACGTATTCCACGTCGCAGTCCGCGGTCAGATCGAAGTCGCCGAGGACCGGCTGGCCCGGTGCGGGACCACGTGTCGTCCAACGCGTGTCGCTGCACTGGATGCTGAACTGCCCCGGCGACTCGCGAAGCTCGAAGCTGCAGACGCTGTCGTCGGTCGGCACCACCCAGGAATGATCCGACAGGTAGCCCTGAAGGCAGGAGTTGCTGTCCATTCGGCCCTCCCAGCTGCGTGGGACCTCCCAGCGAAAACCCGACGCACCAAGCTCGCAGCGATTGTAGGGACCGTAGCTGCCCGGCCCCGACACCCCACCGATTTCGAATTCGAACCAGTTTCTGAGCGGAGGCTTCTGCTGGCCGTCGCCGAAGCAGTTGGCGCCGTACTGCGGCACCGGCACGCCCTGGAAGGTGCCGAGCTCGAGGTCGACTCGCAGCGCCTGACTCTGGCGGTCGATGAGGGCGCGGCAAGCGCTGGCTTCGGCGCGCACGTTCTCGAAGGCGTCGGTGAGCTTGAACGCGACGAAACCACCGGGTGCGCTGATCGAGACCTGCTTCGTCAGCCCGGAGCTGTACTGAACGGGGCAGTCATCGCGGTTGCCGTACTCGCACCAATCGACCTCGCCATGGACGAAAGCGTAACGTCCCGTGGCGTTCAAGGAGCCCGCGGCCAGCTCCTGCGCGAGGATCTCGTACCTGCCGCGGCCCTTGCCCGGGCTACTCGGCGTGGTCTCTTCGTACTCGTCGCTCACCATGCATCCGTCGAGCGCGGCCCAGCGAGACCCGTCGCGTAGCACGGTGAGCGTCGCGAAAGCGTCGCTGCCGAAGAGGTTGCCAGGGTTGAGCCCCATGGGCTGCTGCTCCGGCGTCAGTGGCTCCCGCATGTAGAGCGCGCACGTCGCAACCCCATAAGTAAACTCCTCGGTGAACGTCGGCAGGAGCGAGGTGGCGCGCGTCCGGCCGAAGGAGTCCGCGGAGTTGAGCCCAGAGCAGTCGACCTGGAAGTCGCCAAGTAGCGCGGCAGGAGCGGTCAGCGTGCGGCCACAAAGCTCGGAGTCGACGGCGTCATCCACGCCGAGCACGGGGCCTCCGGCGTCCCCAGCTGGTTCATCGGTGTTCGTGTTCGAAGAACAGCCGAGCAGAGTGGCTACGACGACGGATCCGACGCAATTCGCCCACCTCATGGTTGGCACACCGGCGGCCACGTGGCCGCGAAACCGAAGTCGACATCCTGCGCCTGGGGGTACTCGGCGAACCCATCGATCGGCGCGCATTCGAAAGCACCGCTCGTGACCAGGGGCACGAACGGAAGAACGCAGCGCTGCTCCGGAACGCAAGTCGCTTCGCAACCCTCTTTTGCGTAGACGAAGCCGCCCTGCTCGATGAGCTCGAGGGTAGACAGGTTGATTGCACGGGTGTTGGTCGGACAGATCGAGCCGCAATCCAGACCTGTCCGCTGCGACAGCTCGTGCGGGCGGTCGCGCTCGGCCTCGACGGCGCACGCGGAGACGGCGACAACAGCGCCGAGAAGAAACGGCCAACGCCCGTTCGACACTAGTCCGGCCCACTGCACGCGGCGAGACCGAACGCCATCGTTCCAACGAGTACCCAAGTTGCTGTGGTGTGTGCCATGAAAAGTCCCTCCAAACTTGGCACGCTAGCTATCAGGGTGTCGAACGCGTCGCAAGGGTTTCAGTGTCCGTAAAGAGCGGCCGCTGACGAGTTTGGTCACTTGTGCTCACGCGCGAGCGCCGTCGAAAGCGCACGCGGCGCGCAGCAACCGGGCCCATGGTAGAATCGTTCTCCCAACCGAAAGACCGATCGTGAGCACAAACGCCGTAGCCAAACTTTCCGAAGCATCGCTCCAGAGCCGCGTCACCGACGAGGAGTGGCAAACCCGCGTCGACCTCGCGGCGGCCTATCGCCTCGCCCACATCTACGGTTGGACGACGACGCTCATCTACAACCACATTTCAGCCCGCGTTCCGGGGCCGGACCACCACTTCTTGCTCAACCCGCTCGGTCTTCGCTGGGACGAGGTGACCGCGTCGAACCTCGTGAAGGTCGATCTCGATGGCAAGATCCTCGACGATACCGCCTTTCGAATCAACAAGGCGGGCTACACGATTCACAGCGCGATCCACGCGGCGCGCGAAGACATCAACTGTGTGATCCATACCCACACCGAGGCGGGCATGACGGTTGCCAGCCTCGAAGACGGTCTGCTGTTCACGAACCAGGACTCGCTCTTGTTCTACGATCGGGTGGCGTATCACGACTTCGAGGGCATCGCGCTCGATCTCTTCGAGCGCGAGCGATTGGTGAGGGACCTCGGCGACAAAGAAGTCATGATCCTTCGCAACCACGGGCTGCTCACTGCCGGCAACACCGTGGGGGACGCTTGGATTCAGATGTTCTTCTTGGAAAAAGTCTGCTCCGCTCAGCTGCGGTTGCTCGCCGCCGCCGCCGCAAACGGCCAGAGGATTCGATACCCGTCGCAAGAAGTCTGCGAGCACACCGCAAAGCAGTACGCCGCTGCCGGCTCGAGTGGGCCCGTTTGGTCAGCGCTGCTGCGCCAACTCGACGATGTAACGACGGACTACAAGAGCTGAGCACCGATGTCCCCGGCCTCTAGCTCGCGCGGTGGAGCAACGCCCGCGGCGATAGGGCCGGCGCTCGCGGCCGTACTCGATGTCGCGCGCTCCCACGTGGGAGCAGAGATCCACGCCCGAGACGCCGCTCCGCGCCACGACGCCTTGGTGGAATGCACGCAGGTCCCGCGGGCCGAAGCGCGGTGCTGCCGCCGTCAGACGATCGACTGCAATGTCGTTCCGTGAGCTGTGATGCCGTTCCGGCAGACCGCGGCGGCGCAGCTCAGGGGAGCGCCGCGGCGATCTGCTGCCAGCGGTCGAAGACTTTTTCGTAGTGGTAGTCCGAGATCCACACGGGGGTGCATCGGCCCGTGAGGTCGGCGTGCGTCAGATCCTTCAGCTCCTTGTCGATCAGGTCGTAACCCCAAGCTCCGATGAGCCCGCCCCGGTGAGGGAAATCCGGGTCGGCCTGGCCGGATGCTGGGCAAGGCGCCGCTTGCAGGCCCTGATTGAAACCGAGGACTCGGGCGAACCCACCGAGCTCGGTGGGACTGTCGCGGTACACGACGTGCACGCCAGCCTGCGAGCTCGGCGTAAAATTCCCGGGTGCGCTGGTCAGCGCGGTGAGGCATCCCATCCGACACCACTCCGCCTCCGCATCGGTCGGCTCGAAGATCCCGAGATGAAAACTGTCCGGAGCCACCCCGTCGGCCTCCCGGAACCGAGTCATCTGAATCAACACTTCACTCCAGCCGCCTCCCGCCGGGGTCAATTCTGTAGTGACCGCCAGAGGCGCACTGACGGAGATTTCCACCTCCGAAAGTGGATAGAACTTGAAGATGTCGTCCCGGATCCGCGATTGCAGCACGGCGTCGACCGCGGGCGTTCTTCCACCGGCAAAGTCGTACTGAATCGGAACGAGGATGAGGCGCATTACGCCGCCGTCGGCGGCGACGGTGAAGCTCGCGTCCCCGGCTTGCCCGAATTCGGCGACCGTGGCGCCCTCGTCGTCGCTCAGCCGAATCGAATAGGAAACCGAGCCCGCCGCCAGCTGCTTGGCGGGGACTTCGACGTTGAAGGTGCTCCCGAGATCCGCGACGTCGGAGCCGGTGGAGATCGCCGAGGTCACCGTGATCGGCGAACCCGCGCCGAGGGTGAGCTCGGCGGTCACGTCTTGTCCACTCGTCGTCGGCGCGTCGTAGAAAATCCGCGCAAGCGCTGGCCGTCCGCCCACGATTGACACGCCGGTCGTGATTGGGTCGCCGTCCGCCATGAGCACTCGGCGTACGCCTTGATAGAGCTCGAAACCCGTCAACGAAACTTGCTGCGCGGCCGCTCCGCTCGAACCGCCACTGCCGCTCGAACCGCCACTGCCGCTCGAACCCGCCGATCCGCCAGCGCCGCTGCCGTCATCGTTCGACCCGCAGCCGAGCGCCAAAACGCACGCCCCGCGCCAAACCCATGTCGCTAGTCTCATTTTTTGGGGTGATCGAGGAAGAACTGCATCGCAGCCTCACCCCAGTGGAAGGCGGCGTCCTGCTCGCACGCTAGCCCGCCGCCGCTGCGGCTTCCCGGATAACAGTGGCCGCCCAAGATCGCGTTCAACCTCGCGTCGGACTCGTAGTCGTGCTCGATGAACTCGAAGTGGTTCTCGCCCTCGTTCGTGTACCGGGTCCAAGTGTGCGTGTCGTCGCTCTGCACGACTTCTTCTTGCTGCAGATCCCACGCCCTCACGATCGTGTCGCGCTGAAGGAGCGCGACCGAGTACGGAGAGAGCTCGTCGGTGGTGCCGTGAAGGAAAAGGATTGGGAGCGCAGGATCGGGCATGGTGCCGCCGGCGCAGATCCCGGTGGCGTCGCTCGAGCTACCGAGCGCCGCGGCGGCTGGCGCCGCCGACGCGAACAGTCCGGGGTTCTGGCAGATCAATTGCCAGGTCAGCACACCACCCTGCGAGAACCCGGTCATGTGCACACGCTTTTCGTCGACGTGGAATGCGGCGACGACCCGCTCGACGAAGTCGACGAGCACGGCGTTGTCTGGGCCGATGTTCCAGAGGGGATTGCCGTTCGCGACGACTGCCGTCGGGTGAATGCTGATGTAGCCGTTGTCCCGACCCAAGCGATCCAGCTCGGTCTCTTCCGACTCCATGTCGCCGTTCATCAACGCCCCGTGCACGTCCAGAATGAGGCCGCACGCCTGGTCGAGACAATCGGCCGGCACCGTCAACTTGAAGGTGACTTCCGACCCCGCACACATGAGCTCGTGCACTCCAGCGGTGACGTCCGTGATGCAGTCGTCGGGAACGGCCGCCGGGAACGTGACGCCCGGGGCTCCGGCAGCGCCCGCGTCACTCGAGCCGTCGCTGCTCTCCGAGTCGCTGGTGCCGCAGCCCGAAGCGGCGGCCGCAAGCCCGAGCACGATGAGAAACCGAGCGTGAATGTTCATGATGCGTTCTTGCTATCAAGGAGGCGCTCGGAATTCGAGCGCCTCCGAACGCGCCGCTCGCGGGTGCCCCCCATCGGACGGCGTGGTCAGCGGTCTCGACGTCGTCGAATAGCGCGCAACTCCCGCGTCGACACGACAAAGCTGCGTCATCCACGCTTGTGGCGCGGTCGCGCCTTTCGCGGATGCGACGGGCTTTTGCGCCAAGCAGGGAAAGTGGCGGAAGCGGCACGAGGGTTGCACTCACCGTGTCTCGTCCACCGGCCGAGGGCCGACCCACACAGTGACGACAGGTTGTCGTTCACCCGATTAGGAGTCTCATCATGCTTTGGACAATTGCTCTGGTCTTGGTGGCGCTCTGGGCGCTCGGCCTCGTGAGCGCGTACACGATGGGTGGGTTCATCCACATCCTGCTGGTCCTTGCTGTCGTTTCTGTACTCGTTCAGGTCATTCAGGGGCGGCGTCTGACCTGAGCGCGAGCGCAGGCGCAGCGGCTTGGAGCACACCGTGAACACCGATGACCCAAAGCGCCGCCGCGGCTTCGGTCGTTTGACCTCGGGCGCAAAGCGTTTCTTGCACCGGACGACGAGCGTGCGTGTCAGAAAGCTCTTGCGCTGGTTTGGTTCGGCACTCGTGCTTTCGTACCTGAGCTACCTGGTGCTGATCAACGTCGCCCTCAACACGGGTCTGGTGGCGCGGATCGTCAATGCTGCGCAACAGGACATGGTGCTGTCGGTCGAGTCCGGTTGGAGCGCGTGGCCGCTGCACTTGCACTTGCGGAACGTGCGGCTGCGCTTCGAGGATGCCAATGTGCAGTTCTCGCTGCACGCGGCGCGGGTCGAGACCGACATCGATGTGCTCGCCGCCGCCGACAAGACCTTTCACGCGTACCGGGTGCGCGCGGAGGGCGGGTCTTTCTGGTTCCGCCACAAGCTCGACGACATCGAGGGCAACGCGCGGCGCGTGGCGGCCTTTCCCGTCATTGCCGGCTACGACCCGGTACCGCTACGCGTGCCGTGGACTCCGCCCGACACCGCGACCGAAGACCTGTGGGTCATTCGCCTCGACGACGTGCAAGCCGAGACGCTCGAGCTCTGGATGATGGAGTTTCGGTTTCTCGGTGCCGCCCGGGTGTCGGGGAGCTTCGAGCTGGCGCCCCGCAGGCACTTGTGGATCGAGGACGCACAGATCACCTTCGAGCGCGGTAAGTTGGACCTGGGCGAGGTGGAAGTGATCGCCCAGGAGTTCACGGGCCAGATCCGCGCGGAGTTCGAAGAGCGCAATCCGGACGACTTTACGATGGATCAGAACCTGGGCTGGACCAACTGGGGCCTCGACGTGAAGGCTTCACTGGACAATGCTCGATTCCTCGCGGCCTACCTCGGCCCCGACGTGGCGCTGAGCGGAGGCCCGGGGCCGCTTCGGGTGTCGGTGCAGACGCTCGGCGAGAGGATCGTCGACGGCAGTCGAGTACGCTATTCGACCAAAACGCTGAGCGTGCGCAGCGGCTCACTGCAAGGGCGCGTCGCGGGTTCGCTCGCGTTCGACGTCAAGGCAGGCTCCCCCCACATCGCGCTCAGCGTGTCCCGCGCGAGGCTCGGCAGCTCGGACGAGCCGAGGGCGGTGATGGTACGCGAGCTGAGCGTGCGGGCGGTGCTGGCACACGCCGAGCTCGACCGGACGCTTCAGCTGCAGAGCTTGCGTGCGCAGGTCGCCACCGCGCGCACCACCAAAGGCGGGTTGGCGCTGCCGGGCGGGTTTCGGCTCGACGGCGGCATCGCCAAGGGACAATTTGCGGGGCGCACCAACGCCCAAGGGCGGCTCGCGGGAAAGGTTTCTGCCGCTTTACTTCGAACGACCCTGCGCCACGGCGCCCACGTCGTCGATGGAATCGGCAAGGTCAGCGCAGGGTTTGTGACGTCGAGCGACTGGCTCGCCGGAGGCCGGCTGACAGATGTGCGGGCAGAGCTCACGGACGTGGCCACGCGCAGCGGAGAGGACAAAAACGCCGACTGGTGGCTCGGGGTGAAGTCCCCCGCCATCGATTACGAGGCGCTGCCGCCGCGGGCCTTTCACGGCAAGTTGACCTTGTCTGCGCGCGACGCCCGTCCGCTCATCGCCGCGCTCGAGGAAGAGGGAGAGTTGCCGGCCATCGTCGGCTTTCTGTGGACCGCGGACCATCTGCGGGGCGAGGGTGAGGTTCGCTCCACACCGCATTCGCTCGACCTGCTGGTCACTCGCGTCGACAGCGACTCGTTGGGTGGCAAGGGCCGCTACCTGAAGCGCGGTGAACGCGAGCGCGCAGTCTTCCTGGTGAAGGCGGGCCCGATCGGCGTGGGTTTCGAGCTCGGTGAACGAGGACTCTCGGCGTCACCCTTGTCGTCGAACACCTGGTTCGAGGCGCGCACCCGGGCGGTGTTTGGCGCCGAGTCGGACGAGCACGGCAAGTCCACGTCCGCGGATCTGAAGAAGACCGACGCCGCCGCCGCGATAGCGCTACGCGGGAAGGGCGCCACGCGCTGAAGCCCGGCGCGTAGGACGGATGAGCCACCGACGCCGAGAGCGGGGCCTTTCAGCCTTCGCGGGGCGCGAGCGGCCCGAAAAACCCCAGGACATCCGAGACGCGGCCGGTGTCGTCGATCTCCACTACGTCGAAGCCCGGCAAGACGAGCTTGCCTGAAACGTGGATGGCCCAGTTGTAGCGGTAAAGCTGGTGGTGCGAATCGACGCTGCTCGTCCGTGAGTACACCGCGCCCGGAAGGCGTTCGTGCACGTCGTGCACATTGGCTTCGAATTCATCGAGACCTGTCAGATCGATCGACGGATCCACGAAGCGGACGTTGGGTGCCAAAGCTCGCTCCAGGTGGCCGCGCACCTTGGCGGAGTCCGACTCGTTCCACGCTGCGAGCATGTGGTCGAGGGCTTCTGGATAATTGCTCATGTGGCTGTGCTCGCGTCGAGCTCGGCTACGAATTGCTGCATCTTACCAACGGCGGGGCCGGCCGCCGCGATGAAGCGCTCGCGCACCGATGTTTCCGCTGCCGATTCGACGCCTTCGACCCTCTTCAACCCACCCACGTTGTCGAGTCGGCATTGCTTGATCCACCGACGCAGGTCTCGGTCCTGCGACCAGCGGAACTGATTGAGTGAGTTTGCCAGCATCATGCGAAGCCAATCCTCGGGCCCGTCGGGATACGGAATCACCGTGCAGAGCCCATTTTTCAGCTCGTCGTCGTCGTAGGCGAGCTCGACGTGCGCAATGAACGCCGCGCTGAATGCCGGCTGGCACATGCGCACTGGCTGCAACGTCGACTGGCCGTCGGCGAACACCGGAAGCACCGGACTAGGCCGCAACGCCTCGGCGGAACAGTCGACGTGCAGAACCCCTGGTCCGGTCGGGATCTCACCGCCATTCAGCACGATCCGATCACGCTCGATGCGTTCGACGCGGCCCTGGCGAACGACGTTTTCGATGCGCCGCAACTGCTCGAGCTCGGTACGGCTCACGATCGCGCATCGAAACTTGGTAGGCGTCACCGACTCGTCGATGCGCAGCAGCATCCCATCCTTCGCCAAAAGCTCGAACAAGTGCCCGACCGAGTCGGCTTCGTTGACGATCTCCATCTGACGCGCCCAGCTCCCGAGACGCACCTGCATGAAGTCGTCGCCCGGCTGGAAGTGCTCCCTATCGATGAGCCACGGATCTCGCGACACGATCCACCGAATTCGCTCGGGCGGCACGCGGTTCTCGAGTAACCAGAGGCAAGCGTCGATGCCCGTCTTTCCGGCACCGATCACGACGTAGCCGTCGTACGGTTTCGTCAGACACCCGAGCGCGTTGACCGGCACACACTTCGCACCCTCGGCTACCGCGTAGCGCGGTGGGTGAGTGGCGGGCACCTCCGTCGCGGTGTACGTCGCGTCGATCACCCGCTTGCGCACCTTCACGCGATGTTCGGCGCCGCTGCTCAGCGACACGAAGCGCCTGTCGCCGAGGTAGTTGCACATCGGGTAGTACTCGGCGCGACCCGAAGGCAGCAGCGTCCGAGACATCACGCGGTCGAAGTACGCGAGAACCTCCGGACCCGAAGCCAGCTCGTAGAGACCCGCGTTCCATCCGAGAGCGTTGATGGAATCTTCGCCGAGCGGCAGGGAGGCGACGCCGTAAGAGCGGGAGGGCTGATGAAGCCGGACGAACGGATACGCGTCGTTCCAGTGTCCACCCGGAGCGCCGTGGCGATCCACGAGCAGCACCGAATCGTCGCTCTCGGCGATGATCACGTCGGCGAACGCGAGTCCCATCGCACCGCTTCCGACGATCAGGTAGTCGGTCTCGAGCGCTTCGTTCGAGGTCGTTGGTCTCACGTGGGTCACCTTCCTGCGGTTTCGGTCGCGCTCGCGCGAGGACGCTGCCAGGCGGGAGCCCACGCACTCTACCTGGACGGCGTTGCGCCTGGGCGGGTGAAGTGCATAGCTGGGCCGGTGCTACGCCTGCGTGTGACCGGTGTCCTGCTCGCTGTCGCGACTGCCTGCGGCACCGGTGAAGGGTGCGATTCCTGCGCCTCGAAAAAGAACGAGAAGGCAGCGAAAAATCCGTCGGGCACGGTCGCGGACGACCTGGAGGATCACGCCGACGAGGGTGAGTGCGTAGACACGAAAGATTGCGAGGTCGAGGAGCCGTGCGCCGCGCAGACGTGCGTCGACGGCCGTTGCGAGGTGACGTTTTCCGCGCAGGGTACGAGCTGCGACGACGATACGGTCTGCAACGGCGTGGCGACGTGCAACGGCCGCGGCGAGTGCGTTCCCGGAGCGCCGCCGCCGATGGACGATGATAACGAGTGCACCACGGATTCGTGCGATCCAGTGCGTGGCGTCGTACACGAGCCCATCCCGGTCGACGACGACGACGAGTGCACCATCGACGAGTGCGATCCCCGGACCGGCACGATCGCGCACACTTCAATCGACGCGGACGACGGCGACGACTGCACTTACGATCGATGCGATCCCAAAACCGGCGTGCATCATGAGCCGCTGAAGACCCACTACACGTGCGACCCGACTTGCGGCGACGGGTTTCATTCCGCGTCGAGACGCCTCAGCCGCGCCTGCGGACCGGACAGGGACGCACTTCAAACCTTCTGCTCGCCGGACTGCGGCGATTCCTTTTACACGTGCGATACACGCTGCCCCGATCGCTACGAGAAACGCTCCGCGACGGCGAGCGCGCAATGCCCCCCGCAGGAGGTCAGCCTGTTTTGTGTCAAGAAATGAGGGGGCATGGCGGCGCCCGAGGTGGTGTGCTCTTCCAGGACGGCGCTGGGAGTGCGGGTCTGTGACTCGCGGCATCTCCTCGATGGACGTATCAAATTTCCAAGCATCCGAGTAAGGCGCGAGACGCCCGTGTCCGCACCGCCGGCCGGTCGGCGCTTGAGTGCGCGTTCATCTCCGCTTACGATACTCGTGGCCGTTTGGGGGGGCTCCTTTCACGCGGCGACAACCCACCGGAGGAAACGTGCACGACGTTGGTACTAAGCTGGTCCTTGCGAGCGTTCTGCTAGCGCTACCTCTGTTGACGCCGAGCTGTGGGAGCGACAGCAACTCCGACACCGGCGCTGGCGGCGCGGCTGGCTCTGACGCTTCCGCCACCGGTGGTACCGGTGGTGGCACTGGCGGTTCGGGCGGTGGCACTGGGGGTAGTACCGGTGGCACTGGCGGTACCGGCGGCACTGGTGGGGGTACTGGCGGCATGGCCGGGGGCACCGGCGGCTCGGCGGGGGGTTCCGCCGGCTCCGCGGGTGACGGCGGGGTCTTCTTCGTGGATCCGACCAAGGAAACGATCACGCTGTGTCCCGGCGTGACACTGTTGGATCCGGCAATCCTCAATCTTCCCGCGTGTCCGCTCTGTGAGGATGCGCTGTGTGTTCCGGAGAGCTTGCTCGGCCAAGCGCTCGGAGACGCCGGTGACGGCGGACAGAGCGATCTGTTGGGCGACTGCGCTGCGGCCGACGGCGGCCCCTCCAAGTGCGTCCCCAGATCCTACGTCGCTGGTCTCGGCAGCGTGCTCTTCAAGACGTGCGCGTCCATCGGTGGAATCGAGGGGCGGTGCGTGAACGAGTGCATACCCGCCGTCTCTTCGCTCGGCATGGTGCTTCCGCAGGACACGTGCGGAGACAACGAGCTCTGCGCTCCGTGTTTCTTCCCGACGGACGGAACGTCGACGGGCGCGTGTGACTTCGGACCGTGCGAGCCAGGGCCGACCGACAATCCCGTCGTATTCGACTCGTGTTGTGGAAGTCTCGGCCAGTGCGTTCCAGACACCCTCGTACCTCCGGCTCAAGCGAGCGCGCTCGGTCAGGACTCGTGTGCGAACGCGATGGACCTCTGTGCGCCGATCTCGTTCATCGACGCCCTGGTCAACGACACGACGCCAGTCGAGTGCCGCTCGCTCCTCGACGCGGAGGGTCGCTGCCTTCCGGCATGCGTCCCGCAAGTCGCGAGCCTCGCACAGTTCCTCCCGATGGACGTTTGCCAAACGGGCGAGGTTTGCGCTCCGTGTTTCGACCCGACGACAGGCGCTACGACGGGTGCGTGCGACGTCGGCTCGGACATGCCCACGGAACCGGCGGTAGTGTTCGATCCGTGCTGCGCCGGGGAGGGCTCGTGTGTTCCGGCGAACATCATCCCCGCCAATTTCCAGAGCCAGCTCGCCCCCGCGACCTGCGGAGGTGATGGCGGCGCGCCCGACGCCGGAGCGACCGACGGCGGAGCAGGTTCGATGCTCTTGTGCGCGCCGACCGAGCTAGCTCTGGGCACGCCGACGATGTGCACCACCGCGGACTTTCCAGACGGCGGGGCGCCAGCCAGTCCCGGTGTCTGCACGCCTGGTTGCACGGTGCCCCAGGTTCGCGACGGCATCATCGCCTTCTTCGTCGGTCTCGGTGGAACCGCCGCCGACGCCCAAGGTGACTGCTCCAACACGGGCGACGTCTGCCTGCCATGCGCGCTGGCGGGGTCTCTCTGTCCGCCAGTGGGCGACGGGGGCGCCGACGCCGGCGGCGGATGAGCAGCCCACAACGCCCCTAGGCGACCGGAAGCACCCGGCGCGACGGCGTCGTCGGACGCTTCGGTTTCGGCGCCGGTGGTCGAGGACGAATCCGCTCCGTCGCGTGGTCCGGAGGGGGGCCAGCGCGGTCCGCCGGGAGCGGGGGGGTTCCCTCCTTGAAAGCGTTCAGGTCGATAGACCCTTCCGGAATCATGTGAAACGGCAGCCGGTCCGGAAGCAAGGCGTCGATCATCTGCGGGTACTTCCGAACGATCTCCGCGTTCGCGATGGCGCGAATGTCCGCCTCCGGTAGGGCGGTCCGTGTCAACAGGTAGAGCCGATGATAGTAGGCGTAGTCATCGGCACTCGGACGCTTCACGTCCGGCTTCGATTGGGCAACGCGCTCGTAGGCGTAGCCCGGGTAGGACACCATGTAAGGCATGTTGAGGACCTGCATCTCGCGCGGGAACTCGAGCAGGAACTCGAAGGTCTTGCGGCAGTCCTCTTCGGTCTCGAGATCGCTGCCGGTAATCAGGTCGAAGAAGCCGTCTATCCCGGCTGCGACGATGTCTCGGGCGGCTCGAATGGCTCGGTCTTGGCGAACCGGGCGGTTGTAGTCTCCGAGCAGCTCGGAGCTACCGGACTGAATCCCCATGGTCACGGCGCGCATTCCGGCGGCTTGCAACATCTGTAGGTCGTCGAGACGAGTGCTCGTCGGGTACGTGTAGGCCCAGAAGGGGAGCCCGACCGCTTCGCGATACTTCGGAGCGAAGTCGGCGAGCCAATCGCGATTCACCGTGAACACGTCGTCGAAGATCATGACGGCCTTCAGCTCATACTTCTTCTTCGCCCAGACGAGCTCGTCGATCACGAGATCGACCGAGCGGCGACGGAGGCTCCCTTTTTTGCCCCACATCTCCTGGTACTTGCTCTCGATGCAAAAGGAGCACGAAAACGGGCAGCCTCGTTGAGTCATGACGTGATAGTGCTGCGCCAGCTCCACCGGGTAGCGATTGCGTAGCACCTGGTCGTCGTTGATGTGGACGGTACGCCGGGGGTCGTAGTCGGGAATCGCGATGGTCTCGAGATCGACGAGCGGTCGCTTCGGCGCGGGCTTCGGCTCGCCAGCGTCGCTCGACCAGAGGTTGCCGATCCCCCGCAAGTCCTGCTGACCGGCGTCGATCCGGTCGGCGATCTCGAGGATGACCTGCTCGCCCTCCCCGACGCACACGAAGTCGGCGGCTTCCAAGCTCTTCTCGGGCTCGATGGTGGGCCCCGCCCCACCCCACACGATCGGAACGTCGAAGTGCTGTTTCAGGAAACGCGTGAGCTCCCCGGCCTCGCGGAGCGGCACCGAACAGAGACTGAAGCCGATGACGTCCGGTCGGAACTCTTGCAAGGTCTCGAGCAGCAAGCGGAGCTCCGCATCGGTCGTCGCCTGGTAAGCCGTCCAGTAGTATTCGCGCGCGCGAGCTCCCACCTGCGGCAAGGTGTGCTCGCAGAGTTTCCAGTCCTCGGTCGAGTCCCGCGGCACGTGCCGAAACTGCTTGAAGTACACCATCAAGCTCTCGTGGCCCGCCCGCTGCAGCTCACCGGACAGCTGGCACATGCCCAGGTTCAGGCCGGTGAAGAGCTTGATGAGTGCAATGCGTGCCATGTCGAACGTACCAGGGCGGCAACCGCCGCGACTCCGAGAGTAGTTCACGGGCGTGCACGGCGCAAAGGACGGCGCTTTGCTCGTTCGTGAGCTTGACCGATCCGAGTCGCGCCCCTACCGTCGACCTGACGGTGCATCGAACGATTCGATGGGCCAATCGGCTTCGAACAGCACACCTCAGGCGCTCTATCCCGCTGGGCAGCGTGGATCTCTACCGTTTGAAACGAACCATGCTCGGCCCCTACGCGGCGCTGATGGGCCGGCTCGTTCGAACCGGCAGCCCGTTCATCGACAACGCGATGCGGATCCACAACTACGGTCCGGCTTTCGCCAAGTTCGCCTTTCGCTACTGGCGCAACCCGCGCGTACTGCTCGAGGCCTCGGTCGACGACGTGCGGGTCGTAGTGGACTTGGGCGCTTGGAACGGTGACTGGGCGGCGCAGGTCCAGCAAAGGTACGATTGCACCGTGTACTCGTTCGAGCCCGCCCCTGGCGCGAGAGCACTGGCCGAAAAACGCCTGGAGCACGTCGCCGACGTTCAGCTGCTCCCCTACGGCTTGGCGCACGAGGACAAGCAAGTCGACATGCTGATGTGCGGCCCGGGAGCGACGGCGTATCCGGAAGCGATGGCGCGGCTGGGCGAAGACGTTGCGTTCGCGCAGACGAGGCAGGTCCGAATGCGAGACGTGAAGGGCGTCTTCGACGAGCTGGCCCTCGGCCGGGTGGACCTGCTGAAGGTCAACATCGAAGGCGGTGAGTATGACCTGCTGGACCGACTCATCGAGACGGAGTACGTCGCTCGGTGCCGCAGCCTGTTGATCCAGTTTCACGAATGGTTTCCGAACGCCTACGCGCGGCGCCGCAAGATTCATCACGGGCTGAAGCGAACCCACGACCTCGACTTTTCGGACTACTTCGTGTGGGAACGCTGGACCCGTCGCGGGGAGCACTGAACGCCCAATGCCGAAACCGAGCCTCGACGACCCACCCACGACGGCCCTGAAGCAGAAGGCGTTCTTCGACGCGTTCGGCTTCCTGCACCTCCGGCGCCTGTTCGCCCCCGAGGCGGAGCGGCTCCAGCAGGGCTACGCCGAGGTCTTCGCCTCCAACGAAATCACAAAGGAGATTCGAAGGGAGGACGACCCGCTTCAAGAAACCTCCGGCCGCGAGGGGAGGGTGTCGTATCGCCGCATCATCGCGCCCGATTTCGTCGAGCGGAGCCCGCAAATCGCCTGGCTCGCCGAGGATCCGAGGGTCCGCGCGGTCGTCGAGAACCTGATGGGCATGGACTACGACTACGTGGGCAGCGACGGGCATCTCTACTTCTGCGACACGTCGTGGCACCACGATTCCTATCAAGCGCCGATCGAGAAGTTTCACGTCAAGCTGTCGTTCTATCTCGACCCCTTGAAGGCCGAGAGCGGCGCGATTCGCGTCGTCCCCGGTAGCCACTTCCACGAATCCGCTTTCGCGAACACGCTTCGGTCGACGCTTCGGGGCCCGGCGCGGTCCGCCGACGACGCTTACGGCGTGCGAGCCGATCAGATCCCTTGCTCGGTGCTCGAAAGCGAGCCCGGAGACGTGATCGTGTGGAACTATCGGACGCTTCACGCCAGCCTGGGGGGCAAGGACGGGCGGCGCAGTCTGTCACTCTCGTTCCGCGAGCGGGCAGCCGCACCGTCGCCGGCGTAGCCGCTACTCGGCAGCGCCAGCAGTCGCAGGCACCGAAGCGTTCGCCCTCACGAAGTTCCGCGCGAGGTTGGATCCCAGCTCCCAGATCCCAGCTTGCATGTTCCGACTGAGCATCGTTCCGCTCGTCGGGTCGTTGCAAACTCCGTTCGGATCCGTGACCGTCAGGACACCGGGCGGGAGCGAACGAAGCCGGGGGACACGTTGCTCCCAACCGACCCGCTCCTCGCTGCGTTCGCGACGCACCGCTGCGTGCCAGGCGACGTAGTCGTGCGGCAGCTCGTGCCGTGCGGGAAACGTGCGCTCCCTCGCCGGCAGGAGCGCGAGCTGCGCCGTCGCGGCGGAATCCAAAGCAGCGTCGTTCGGGACGCCTAGGCTCGAAACGGCGAAATCGACGACGTCGTCCAGAAACGGCCGCCAGCCCGCCGGCGGTATCATGTGCGAAGGCGTGATCTCGAGCGTGGCTGCGAGCATCGGCCATCTGCCCCGTTGCTCGCGCGAGGCGCGAACCACCGCGTCGTAGAACTCGACTTCGGTCACGCCTGTCTCGGCCCGAACGTAGGTCGCTAGCTGGCGAAGCACGCCGAAGAAGTCGAACAGCAGGTAGGCCCGACTGAGCCGCACCATGCTCTGCCAGTCCTCCCGAGTGAACGTGCGGGCCTCCCGGATCTCCTCACCTGGTTTGGCGACGATTCCTTGCTCGGCACGGTATTCGGGATCGTTCATCGGACTGTTCGCCAGAAGCACCGTCGAGTAGACGTGAGCGCGAACGTCCCGGTCGATGCAGTCCTGCAGATCGCGCAGAAGCGAGTCGACGGTAGACCCGGGCAAGCCCATCATCAGCTCCACGGACATCGGTAGCTTGCGCTTCTCGAACTCCCGTCCCAGCTCGTCGTAGCTCGACAGCTTGATGTTTTTTCGACGAATCGTGACGAGGGTGGAGGTGTCGTGTGTCTGAAGGGAGATCTTGCCTTCTGCGAGAATTCCGACATCGGAGAGAGTCTCGATGATCTTCGATAGATTGCGTGTGCCGTTCTTCGTGTAGTTCGTCCCGAAGAATCCGGGGTACCCATGCTGCCGCTTGAGCGCCGCGATCTTCTCTGCGATCTCGACGTCACGCGGGAAGATGCCGAAGTTCGCGTCCGCAAGAACGCAGCTCCAAACTTCGTTGCGGGCGCACCATTCGAGCTCTGCGTAAACACGATCGAGGTCGAATTTGCGAATCTTCGACCGGGTCGCGGAGCCCCAGTCGCAGAACGTGCACCCGAAGGGGCACCCACGATTCGACTCGAGCACGATCGCCGTCCCCGGGCCCGCCTGAATGAATGGATCGAACAGTCCCGCCAAGATCGGGGAAGGGATGGTGTCCAGGTCGGCGATGCGCGGCCGATCCGGGGTCCGCACGAACTCGTCGTTCAGCAGGAAGGCGACTCCCGATACGTCCCGCAGAGGCGAGAAATCGGGCGCGCCGCGCCCCACGTGGCCGACCAGAGCCGATAGGACCTCGGCGAACGTCAGCTCTCCTTCGCCCCGGACTGCGACGTCCACATGCGGTGCTTCTCGGAGATGTCGCTCGCAGTCCTCCGGATATCCGGGAGTGTCCGGTCCACCGTGAACCGTCACCGCGAATGGATTGATCTTCTTGATGCGTGCGGACAGCGCGAGGTTCTCGCGGTGATTCCAAATGTAGTTCGAAAAGAGAAAGATGCCGCCGCGCTCGGCGTATTGCTCGACCATGCGAGCGTCCATCAGCAGCTGCGGATGGAGGTCATAGTGCTGCTGGAGGCGGCCCGATTCGTGCTCACGCGCAAAGCCGAGCAGAAACCCCAGCGCCGCCGGAGCCACCGTCCACACGGTGTTTACGAAGTGCACGCGGACGCGCTCGTCGGCGCCGATGGTCTGCTCGTGTTCGCGGGCCACTCGCTCGCTCGCGGCGAGGATGAGCTCGTGGTGATTCGGCGCGATCCGCGGCATGGCGACGCCGCTCGTCGTGCGGATCTCCTTGTCGTCGCCGGCGCGCGGCGGCCGGAGGAGGGACACCGCCGCTAGCTCGCCGAGCAGCTCGTCGAACCGGGACTGCCGAAGGGCGCGCGGCCCGAGCGCCTCGCGCTGTGCCTCGAACGCAGACGTCGGGCTCGCGGGCGTCGCGAACGTCAGTGACGCCAAAAGTTCTTCTGCCGTGAACCGTACGACCCGGCCGTCGTGGTGAACCCACTCGAACCCTTCCGGCACGGCGCGCACCATGAACGGCGCCACCAGGACGAGCGGCCCCGACGGGTCGGCGGGCGCAGGCGCCGGATCTGGCGAAACCACGCCATACCGCTGGCGGCCGTGGGCGACCCGCGCTGCCTTGGCGTCCGTCTCCGTGAGGAGGGCGCCTCTGCGCTGGAGCTCGCCCCAGAGCTTCTCCAATGCGGGCCGCTCTGCCGAGTGGTTGGCGACGATCTCGTCGAGCAGCGGATCCCGCGGTGCGGGGCCTCGAGCGACGGCCTGAACGAGATGCAAGCGGGGCAAGTCGAGCGGTACCGCCGGCGCCCCGTCCATGTTGGGAAGACTCGCCCCCTGCCGGGAGCATTTGATCAGAATGGCCTCGAAGGCTCGCCCGTCCATGATGAATCGTCAGGTAGCGAGCGGCAGCCGCCGCCGATCGCCGTTCTTCGGCGAATCCTCTGCTTCAGGAGCGTCCGAATCCAGAAACGTCGACTGAGCGATGCCGACGTCGAACACCTTCGGCCGCTGCGCCACATCCTTCATCGCCTTCTTGGGGATGAACTCGAACGGCACTGCCGCCGGCAGATACTCGTCGAGGAGCTCCGGCCGGTCGCGGAATTTCGGATCGTCCGCGAGGCGCAGCTTGAGCTCGTCCGTCAAGTCCGTGAGCGCGAGCCAGTAGAGCCGATGATAGTAGCGATACAGGTCGTCGCTCACCGTGTGGCTCTTGCCGGCATCGGCGACGTCGGCGGTATAGCCGTATCCCGGGAACTTGACCATCTCGGCAAAGCCGACGCACCGAATGTCTTTCGGAAGTTTCATCAGGAACTCGAACGTCTGGCGGAGGTCGTCCTCGGTTTCGAACTCGACCTTCGTGATCAGGTCGAAGAAACACTGAATTCCGGCATCCAGGATGATCTGAATCGCCTCCCGAGTGCGGCCGAGCGGCGTTGGCCGGCTGAAGTGCTCTCGCAGGATGCGACTGCTGCCAGATTGAATGCCCATGGTCATCGAGACACAGCCGGCGTTGGCGAGCAGCTGGATGTCCTCCCGATGCGTCGTCGTCGGGTACGTGTAGCACCAGAACGGCAAAGCAACCTCGTTCCGATACCGCGGCGCGAACTCCCGCAGCCACTTTCGGTGCGTAGTGAAGACGTCGTCGTAGAACAACACGGCCTCGATGCCGTGCTTCTCTTTCGCCTGAACCAGCTCCTCGATGACGACGCCGACGGAGCGCCGGCGCAGACTTCCGGTCTTGCCGAACATGTCTTGGTAGACGCTCTCGATACAGAACGAGCACGAGAACGGGCACCCACGACTCGTCATGATCGGGTACTGCCGACCGAGGTTCGACGGGTAGAAATCGCGGGCCAACCGCCCGCCACCGATGTGAAACGTACGTGCCGGATCGAAGTCGGGAATGGCGATGTTCTCGAAGTCGGCGCGGCTGCGGTGCGGCGTCTTGACGATCTCGTCGTTCTGCCAACCCCAAACGCCCTCGGTACCGATCAGCTCCTCGCCGGCGTCCAGCCGCCGAGCGAGCTCGACGATGACCTCCTCTCCCTCGTCGGTACAGATGAGGTCGGCATCTTCGAGGCATCGCTCGGGCTGCAGGGTCGGGCCGGCCCCACCCCAGATGATCGGAACACCGAGCGCCTCACGCACCCGGCGCGTGACCTCCCCCGTCAGCGAGAAGCCACTGGACGTCAGCGAGAAGCCGATGAGATCCGGCTGGAAATCGCGCAGCAGCCCGAACAAGAGATCGTACTCCTGGTCGGAGACGCGCTCGTAGCAGTTCCAGACCAGGGCCTGGCCCCGCGGGCCGACGACGGTGCCCGGGAGCTCCGCGACTAGATGGTCGTCGGCATTCTCGGCCGCTGTGACGTAGTAGTCCTTCAGGTAGACGATGATGCTCTCGTGCCCGGCGCGTTGCAGCTCCCCTGACAGCTGTGAGACAGCCAAGTTCAGGCCAGTGAAGGGCTTGATTAATGCGATACGTGCCATGGGCGCGGCGGTCATCCCCCCGAGATCTCTGCAGCGCGATACTAGCAGACCGACCTGGTTGGGCCCAGCGACCCCCGACGCGCGAGGCTCGATGGCACACGCCAGCTTCCAAGTTAGATCGTCGGGACTTTTCGCCGAAGTTGGACGACCCCTCGCTCGGCGGCCGTTCCGTTCGGTCTGCGCACCCAGAAATGATTGAACAGTTGGTTGGGCGTCAGCGTCGTCTGACCCGGGCGGCCTTCGCCGGCAAGAGCGCCATCCTGGAACCGCCGCCAGTCGATCAGCAACGGGCATTCGGTGCACAGCAGGTCGTCATCGCCACTTTCGGAGGCTCGCCCCCCGAACAGGCCGCGCGCACGCCGAAATTTCTCCCCGTTCCAGACGTCTCGAAACGACGTTGCCGCCGCTTCGTTCAGGTCCACGGAGACGTGCCCCATGTCGTGCTCCCGATAGAACGAGGCGCAGCACGGTGACACGCCGCCGTCGTTGTTGACGACCGCGTGGTGCCAGAGGAAACGGCAGCGCGCGGGGCTCAAGTCGATCCACGTCGGGAACTTGTTTTGCGGGTCCCAGTCCGGCCCTTCGACCCAGCCTTTGGATACGACGAACTCCATCTCCAGCTCGCGCGCCATCTCGCGCGCCAGGTCGATCTCCTCGGTATTGTGAGGAAACACATGGTAGCCCCAGATTAACCTTGGGAACGTGGACCGCAGCCGCCGGCGCGCATCGCGAATCCGCCGACAGTTATCGATGACGCGCCGGATGTCCCCCCCGACGCGATACTGCTCGTAGACGCGCTGAGTCGCACCGTCGAGCGAGACGCCGAGCACCGTGAGTCCGCTGCGCACCAACTCGTCGGCTCGACGATCGTCGAAAGGTAGGCTGAAGTTCGTGCTGAGGAGCGTCGAAACCCCCGCGTCCCGCGCTTCCCCGACGATCGTGGCCAGGCCCCGGTGCAGCAAGGGCTCCCCCCACGTGCAGAGCTCCAGCTCGAACAGGTACGGACCCAGCTCGCCGAGCAATCGACGAACGAGATCCAGCGAGACCTCCCCTCGCGGGCGGCCGATCTCGCGAATGCCGGTGAAGCACGCCGGGCACTTGAGGTTGCACAGGTTGGTGACTTCCAGGGTCAGCTTGACGGGGTAGCTCCGGAGCTCGAGCGCTCCGTCGTGTTCCTCCTGGCGAGCACGAATCAGGTTCTGTACCCGACGCGTCGTCACCCGGGTGCCCGCCCAAACGACGCTCGGCTTCAGATCGAAGAGCTCGCGCAATTCGCCTTTCCGGGACTCCTCCCGTGGCGAGGACATGCGGCCAGGCTAGCTCGGCGCACCACCCGTCGCAAACGCGCTGGCGCACCCTCGAGAACCCGCGCGCAACGACCGTTCGCGCACCTCTCCGATTGCGAAGCGCGGTGCCTCGTCAGTAGGTCAGCCCGCCAGCGGGTATCGGCACCAGCTCGATCACCGTGACCGCGTCTTGTCGTACGATCGCGCGGCGGCGCGCGACGACCTCCATCGAGTCGGCCAGCTTCGCGATGACTTCGATGCTGCCTCGCGGGGCCAGCAGAAACGCGAGCGAAGTGGCTCCGGTTTGGCTCAAGGTCGAGTCGACCATCAAGCTGTCGTTGAAGTAGACCACGCTGCGCGGGCCGTCGGCGGTTTCGACCTCGTACACCAGTCCCGGCGCAACCTGGTTGTAGCAATCGCCTGCTTCGATACTGACCAGACCTTGACCAGGCGGTGGCAAAGTCGTGATCCCGACCTGGGCCATCCACGCCGGCGAAGCGGCGTTCGGAAAAGTCCCGGTCTTCATCGTATCGGCGACGATGGGCACGTCGACGAAGCGCAGCTGGTCGTAGAAGCTCGGGTCGTCGAAACCAATGTCGATGTAGCCGATGAAGCCGCCCACCG
Source organism: Polyangiaceae bacterium (assembly GCA_029261965.1). Lineage (GTDB taxonomy): Bacteria > Myxococcota_A > Polyangia > Polyangiales > Polyangiaceae > JAJDAH01. The sequence continues at coordinate 863 of JAJDAH010000340.1, read as the reverse complement.
GCGTCGGTGGCCCAAGATCGGGTACGGGGATCGTCAGCGTTGCCTGCCCCGCGGCGTCCAGAACCTCCGGTCCCGCGACTGGCGTCGCGCAGTCGATGTCGAGAGGGCCGCACGCCCGGACCGAGTACCCAGCCCACGGGGCTCCGCCGACGATGTCGTCGTACGTCACGGTGTACTCGGCGGTGGGAACGCTCGGATCTCTGACGGGCAACGCCCACTCTCCCGCACACGACCACTGTCGCCTCCACCGGCAACGCTCCGCGCAGGGTCCTGCTACGCAGGCGACCGACGGCACCGCGACGCTCGGGCCGCCGGGCACGAGTTGATCGCAGAGTTGGATGCGAGGCTGCATGTCGACGACGCATCGCACGTAGTCCCAGCAAGCAGCGTTCGCGAAACACGTGTCGACCGCCTCGTTGCACACGTCGAGCACACATTGCGTGCAGTCGGTCCCGAAGGAGTCGATGACGCCGTCGTACGGGCGCGGCGGTGCCGCTTCGGCGGCGGCATCGGCGCTGGTCCCGGCGTCTTCGCCGCCCTCGCCGCCCTCGCCAACGGCGAAGTCCCCAGCGATGGCGGTGCAACCCGACGACGCCAGCGCGGCTGCGAAGCCGACGACAGAGCGCCGTGTCACGGTCCACGCCGGTGTTGCCTTCGGTTTCGCCAGAGCCGCCATCGTACACGGATCGCTCGACGACCCCCCCCGAAGCAAGCGGACGCAGGCTCATCCCGTTCGAGGGGGGTGGAGGTGATCGTCGGATCAGCTCGTGAGGAGTGGGAGCGGGAGCGGGAGTGCGGGAGGGAGTGCGGGAGGGAGTGCGGGAGGGAGTGCGGGAGGGAGTGCGGGAGGGAGTGCGGGAGGG
>JAJDAH010000339.1 GCA_029261965.1 Polyangiaceae bacterium | reverse complement strand
CATCCTCGTCGTCGTCGTCGTAGCCCGACGAGCCCGCGGCTGCGCGGCCGACGGGTTTCGCGGATGGACGCGACACGGGAGGTGGCGTGGGTGGACGAGCGGCCGGTGGGGGCGTTGGACGTCGCGACGCTGGGGGAGGCGGAGGCCGTCCGGCGGCCGCCGCCTGGAACGGTGATCGGGCACTCGCCGGAGGAGCGCCTGCGGCCGGACGCGGCGCTCGGGCACCGGCTGCAGGTCGTGGCGCAGAACCGGCTGCAGGTCGTGGCGGCGCCCCGCCCGGTGGCGGCGGACCGCCTGGTACGGCCAGCGGGCTGGTGGTGATCTGCGTTTCGGCGTCGTCGTCGTCAGTGTATCCAGCGAGCCCCGCCTCCGACGGCGAGCCGTCCGGTGCGAACCACGGCGAGTCGGTCACCCGTGTCATCGCGTCGTCCGAGTGGAGGGCGTCGTTGAACTCGTCGTGAAAATCGATCGGGAGCCATTCGCTTTCGCCCTCTTTGCAGACCTCGGCTTCTTGCGGCACGCGGCCGCTCTCCACGCCTTTCACCAACAGGTCGGTCGACACCGGTCCAATCGGCGCCTGCCCACTTTGACGGACGTACCACTTCGGCATCGTGACGGCCGGGGCGGCTAGGTAGGCCTTTTCCGAATGAGCACGCGTCGAGTAATCTCGACGACCTTTTCGCGGATCTTGTCGTCCTTCTTGGCGAGCTCCGGCTCGAACAAATCAGCGCCTCGCTCGAGCAGCGCGCTGCCCGGTTGGTTTTTCGTTCCGACGACACGAACGGTGAGAATGCCCGCGTTCGGGCCAGCGTCTTTTTTCTCTAGGATCTTGCTCGACGCGTACAGCGTGTCGCCCCCCAAGGTTCCGTTCGGATGCGCGCCCTCGTCGAGCCCTAGATCCCAGAGCGCGTTGCCGGTGACGTCGCGGCTCGTCAGCGACAGAACCCAGCTCAGCACGAGCCCACCGTAGACGATGCGGGTCTTCGCAAACGAGTTTTCCTTGCAGTAGACCTCGTCGAAATGAATCGGGTGCGAGTTGCGACACAGTTGAGTGAGCTGCATGTGCTCGGTCTCGCCGACGGTCTTGCCGACGGCGTGAGTGATGATGTCGCCGACCTCGAAGTCCTCGAAGAACCCAGCGAACCCCGCTCGGCGTTCCGGGAGGCGGTAGTCCCCGCGCAACGGCTTGGGCGGGAGTAGCTCTGCGCCCAGCTCGGGCTGGGCGGGGCTGGGCCAGGGGTCGCTCGGGCGTCCCGCCACTGCTCCCGCCCGCACCAAGGCCTTTCGGTCGAAGCTGCACGCGACGGCCCCCTGGTCGGTTTCGAGGACCGTGCGAACGTGAACCACGCCGCGGTCCCCCTTCGAGCTTGGTTTGACTCCGAGCACCTTGCTCGTTGCCGTGACCGTGTCGCCAGCAAAACACGGCTCGGGGAACCGGACGTCGATGTACGCGAGGTGAGCAATGGCCTGCTCGCTCACGTCGTGCACGCTGAAACTCAGGCCGAGGTTGAGCACCAAGAGGGGGTGGACCGGGCGGTCACGAAAGCCCAGCGCTTTGGCGTACGCGCGGCTCGCGTAGGGAGGGCTGGCGTCCTGGAAGGACGCGGCGAAAAAAGCGATCAGACCGTCGTCGACGGTGACGTCCCAGGGGTGCGCGTACACATCTCCTGGTTTGAAGTCATCGAGGCGGCGGCCGTATCGGGGGGATCGAGCTCCACTCATGGGGATTGGCGGCAGGAGCGAAAGGGATTCGCCAAGGCGATAATCCTCGGGCCCTCGCCACCGGGAAATCGGCGGCGGCTGGGGAGCGCCCATTATTCAACCGTTGACTTTCGGGTTGCAACCGCCCTGTATGGCAGGGGTTTTCCAGCCTCGGCGCACGCCGACCGCCGGTTTGCGCGGCCCTTGCTGGCGATCGGCCCGTGCGAATAGGATTCCCCCCCGCGTCCCAAGTACCCCGCCTGCACCCATTCACCCCGCCCGCACCAAAGAGATCGCCCGCGATGCCGAAGGAAATCTACGACCTCGGAGAAATTCCAGACTTGGGCGATGTGCCCGAGCGCATGTTCGCCGAGCTCATCCGCCCGGAGCGCTACGGCGAGCCGAATGAAGCGTTCGCTCGCGAAGACGTGCCGGTGCCAGAGATCGGCCCTCGCGACGTGCTCGTCTACGTCATGGCGGCGGGCGTCAACTACAACAACGTTTGGGCAGCGCTCGGGCTGCCGGTCGATGTGATCGCTGCTCGCCAGAAGAAGGGCGAGAAGGAGGACTTTCACATCGGCGGTTCCGACGCGAGCGGGATCGTGTGGAAAGTCGGCAAGGACGTGACAAGCGTCAAGGTCGGAGACGAAGTCGTCACGCACTGCGGGGTTTGGGATCCCGATTGCCCACTCATCGCCGCCGGCAAAGATCCGATGCTGACGCCGACTCAGCTCATCTGGGGATACGAAACCAACTGGGGAAGTTTCGCTCAATTCACGAAGGTCCAAGATCACCAATGCCTGCCCAAGCCGCCAGAGCTCTCGTGGGAAGACGCGGCGGCGTACATGCTCGTCGGCGCGACGGCCTACCGCATGCTTCACGGTTGGGCCGGCAATGTCGTCAGCCCCGGGGATGCCGTACTCATCTGGGGTGCTGCTGGTGGACTGGGGTCGATGGCCATTCAGATCGCCAAGGCGGCCGGCGCAGATCCGGTCGCGGTCGTCGGCGGCGAGGACAAGTTCGAGTACTGCAAAAAGCTAGGCGCTGTCGGCGTCATCAACCGGCGTGACTTCAACCACTGGGGCATGTTGCCGCACTGGAAGGACGACGCTGCGTACCGCGAGTGGATGGGAGGGGCGAAGAAGTTCGGCAAAGCGTTCTGGGAAGCCCTCGGCGAGAAACGCAGTCCGAGCATCGTCTTCGAGCACCCCGGAGAGGCCACCATTCCGACGTCGGTATTCGTTTGCGATACCGGCGGGATGGTCGTCATTTGTGCCGGCACGACGGGCTACAACGCCACGCTCGATCTTCGGTATCACTGGATGCGTCAAAAACGCCTCCAAGGTTCGCACTTCGCGAACGACGACCAGGCGAAGGGCATCAACGATCTCGTCATCGCCGGCAAGGTCGACCCGTGCCTGGCGAGGGTGTTCGACTTCTCCGAGACCGGTGCCTGCCACCAGCTCATGCGCGAGAATCGCCATCCGAACGGGAACATGGCCATCTTGGTCAACGCACGGAAGCGCGGCCTCAAGAACCTGTCTGAGACTCGGGCGGCGCCGTCGTCGAGCTAGCTGCCGACGCCGACACTCAGCATGATCGCCACTCCGGCGGCGAATCCAATGACTGCCACGCGAATCGGGCGTGTCAGTGGCTGACTCCGAGCCCGGCGAGGGATCGGCGGATCGCCGCGCCTGGCCGGCGAGCGACTTCATCACGGTCGGCGAGCTTGGCGAGGACGGATTAGGCCGAGCGAAGGCGATCCTTCGAGGAAGACCCCGCGAAGTGCATGTGGAGGATGGACTGCCCGGCGAGCGTGGCCGTTTTCTGGTCACCCACGTCGGTCAGAACCGCGTGCATGGCCGAATGATCCGGCGCGACAACGACCACCCGAGTCGAACCGTGCCGCGGTGTCCTCGTTGGACTGCTTCGAGCCCCTGCCGATTGATGCACCTCGAACCGGGTGCTCAGCTCGAGCACAAGCGACAGCAGGTCCTTCGTGCCTTCGAGAATGTGGGCCTTCCGCCTTCCGTCGTCCACCCGACGATGCCAGCCCCAGGAGACCTGCACTGGCGCGCTCGAGCGACCTACGTCGTCGCGCGCCACGGTGAGCGATTCCTGCTCGGTGCGTACCGGCGCGGTACCCACGTCGTTCAAGACATGGCTGGCTGCCCGCTCGAGGAGCCGGCAATCGCTGCAGCGAGTGATGCTCTCGTTCGCGCCATCGAAGAGGTCGAGCCCCCGCTCGCCTACCCGGATGTGCAAACGGCCTACGATAGTGGTTGCGGCTCCCCTACGTCGCCTCGCCAATTCGACGACTGGGTCAAGAGTCTCGAAACTCGCCGAGCGCCTCAGGTGGTCGGAGCTGGCCTCAGGTACGTCGCGTTGCGCGCGAGCTCGACGGGTTTCGTAACGGCCTTACTATTGGGAGCCGATACGCCCGTAGAGTCCGCGGTGGCGATTGCCCGACGGGCGCGCGAGAACTTCGCTGGATTCAGTGGAATCTACCTTGGGCCTTCGGGTCGGGGGGACACGATGATGGGGAACGGCGCGCTCGTCGAGCTAGGGGAGTGCCGACCGCTTTTGGATTGCGTCGACGAATTCGAGGTCGAGATTTCTCCGAGGTCGTTTTTTCAGGTGCATCGCGCCGCCGCTGCCGGGCTCCATCGCGTCGCCGCCGAACGAGCCGTCGGTAGCAGAATCGTCGAGCTCTACAGCGGGGTGGGGCTGCTCTCGCTACGCCTCGCGAAGGGTGGAGCGAAAGTCACCGCCATCGAATCCGCGCCGGAAGCGTGCCGAGATGCCGTTCGGAACGCCGACCGCGCAGGGCTGTCCCAAGAAATCCGAACGGTCTCGGGAGATGCGGCTGAAGAAGCGGGCCGCCTCGCGCCGGGCGCTTTTGACTCGGTCGTTCTGAACCCACCCCGCAAGGGATGCTCGGCGCAGGTGTTGAGTGCCGTCGAACGACTCGAGCCGCGTAGAATCATCTACGTATCGTGCAATCCCCGAACGCTGGCTCGAGATCTCGTCGCCCTCGATTCGACGAAATGGCGACTCACCGACGCCATCCCCGCCGACTTGTTTCCTCACTCGGAGCATGTCGAGTGCCTGGCAGTCATGGACCGTCATGATGCAAGTGGCGACGGCTTCTAGAGCGAATTCAGCCAGTTAGCTGGGTTCTGTCAGAACCAGCCGGGCGCGCAGTCCCGACCAACCCGAAAAGTCTCCCGCGGCGCCGCTCGAAGCGGGCTATTTTCCTGGTTCAGTGTCGGAATCCGATCTCGGCGAGTCATCTGCGGAAGAGCCCGCTGAAGAGTGGGATGAGCCACCGAGCGGCCAGAGCAAAACCCGGGGCGATGATACCGACGCGAGCGGTGGGGTGAAGTCGGACGGCGCAGACGCCGCCGAGATCGAGGCGATCCAGCAGCTTCTCGACTTCGGCATAGGTGACGCCCTGTCACGGCTAAAGGATGCTGCCGAGGATACGAAAAAACGCTTCACCGAAGTGCTCCGGCGAGCGGCCGCGGCCGAAGCCGAGCGTGACGCGGCCCGATCGGTCCACGAGCAGTTGCGGGCCGATTTCAGCGCGATGGAAGCAAGGCTTTTCGAGGCCCTCGCCGCCAAGGAAGAAATCGACCACGAGCTTGCGAGGTCCCGCACCGAGCGGTCGTCGCTGGCGGCCGACGTCGCGAAGGCCGAAGAAGCGAGGACCGCCGCAGCCGCCGAGCTCAAGGCCGTGCAAGCGGACAAAGCACAGCTCGTGAGCGAGCTCGAAACGGCGCAAACGCACAAGTCCCAGCTCGGCCAGGAGCTCGGTCTCGCCGTCGAAGCAGCGAAAGCCGAAAAGGAACGGTTGACTGGTGAGGTCGAGGACGCGCGTGCGGACGGCAAGCGCGCCGAAGCCGAGCTCGAGTCGCTCAGAGCCGACCTCGGCTCCGAGCTCGAGCAGGCCAAAAAGGAGCTCGGCTCCGAAATCGAGCAACTTCGTACGGCGAAACAAAGCGCCGAGGCCGCGGTTCGAGACGTGGCGCTCGAACGCGATTCGGCGCACGCGGAGATCGATTCACTCAGACCTCAGCTCGAGCAACGCGAAGCCGAAGCCGAGCAGTCGGTCGCATCGATCGCGCGCCTCGCGGAGGAGCTGAAAGCGGCCAAAGAAGCGACTGCCGAGGCAGACGCCCGGCTCGAAAAAGAGCTCGCCCTCGTCACCAGTCAACATCAGCACGCCACCGAGCGAATCAAAGCGGACCAGAGCGAGATCGTCTCGCGATTGGAGCGTGAGCTCAACGACGCGCAAGCCTTGCTCGAACGACAGTCCATCGAGGTAGAGGCGGCCCGCGCGATGACCGCTCGATACGAGGAACAGCTGCGCGACGCGGACGTGGCGCTCGAGGACAAGGACACAGATCTCGGTCGGGCGCTGAAGACCGTCGACACGTTGACCGCCGAGCTGGAAGAAACGCAGGCGACGATCATGAAGGTTCGCACCGAGATCGACCGCCAGATACCATCGGTGCGTAGCCCGGCCATGGGCCCGAGCCCGACTCCGCTAGTACCACCGGTCGCGCCCTTGTCAGCGCCGCTCGTTGGGCTCGAATCTGCCCGAGGGTCGGGCGCGCCGACACCGCAGCAGCGTCCAGCCACGAACCGCCAAACGAGCCCCGAGCGAACGGCGTTTCGAGACGCGCAGATGACCCCGGTGCAACGCCCGGCGGTACGCGATCCGCAGAAGACGCCGATTCAGCCGCCTTTCATGCGTGACCCACAGACCACACCGGTCGAGCGACCCGCGATTCCTGGCCCCCAGATGACACCGGTCGAGCCCCCGAGCGTGGAGGAGCTTGCGTCGCAGCAGCCGCCTCCTACCGTCGGCCGGTCGAAGAAGAAGGTTGCCCGCAGCATGGCGCCGAACACTCGGCGCTCGGAAGCGAACGTGAAGCGAGCCGACGTGACCGGCTACTCCCTCAAGGGCGAGCAGCTCGACAGCCGTGTCGAGGTGGTGCAGCGACGAAAGTCCTCGGCGCCGGATAGCTGACCGCGGCGAAGACCGCAGCGAGTTGAACGTGTCGAGCCTGCGAGGGCGGCTCAGACCGGGACGTCGGCTTTCGCGTCTTCCTTCTTGCCCTGAGCCGCGTCGAGTTGCGCCGCGTTCGGCTTCGACTCGAGGCGGAACTCGACCTTGTCCTCGGTCACATCGACCACGACGTGGCCGCCACCCTCGAGTTTCCCGAACAGTACTTCGTCTCCCAAAGGTCGCTTGACTTCGTCTTGAATCAAACGCGCCAACGGCCGAGCGCCCATGTCGCGGTCGTAGCCTTTTTCGGCGAAGTACGTCCGCGCGGCGTCGGTGAGCTCGATCGTCACGGTGCGTTCGGCGAGCTGTTCCTGGAGCTCCGTGACGAACTTGTCCACGACGTGTTTCATCGTGCTCGGGCTCAGGGGGTCGAAATGAATCCGCGCGTCCAGACGGTTCCTAAACTCGGGGCTGAACGTCTTCTTGAATGCAGCGTCTTCGCTTCCGCGGCTGTCGCGATTCCCGAAACCGACTGGAGTCCGCGCCAGGTCGGCGGCCCCGACGTTGCTGGTCATGATGACGACGACGTGTCGGAAGTCGCTCTTCTTGCCGTTGTTGTCGGTCAGCGTGCCGTGGTCCATGATTTGGAGGAGAACGTTGAAGACGTCGGGGTGCGCTTTCTCGATCTCGTCCAGCAGCAGCACCATGTGCGGCGTCTTCGCGATGGACTCGGTCAAGAGGCCGCCGCGGTCGTAACCGACGTACCCCGGGGGGGCGCCGATGAGGCGACTCACCGTGTGCCGCTCCATGTATTCGCTCATGTCGAAGCGCATGAGCTCGATGCCCATGATCTTGGCTAGCTGCCGAGCCATCTCGGTCTTGCCGACACCGGTCGGGCCGCTGAAGAGATAGGAGCCGATCGGCTTTTCTGGTGGGCGTAGGCCAGCTCGACTGAGCTTGATGGCCGTCGCGAGCTCCTCGATCGCGCGGTCTTGGCCGAAAACCACTTTCTTCAGATCTGGCGAGAGGCTCTTGAGGTTCTGCTTGTCGCTGGCGCTGACTTGCTTGGGTGGGATCTGCGCCATTCGGGCGACCACCTGTTCGATTCGCTCGGGCTCGACCGACGCGCCGTCTCCGACCTCGAGTTTGCAGTCGGCGCCTGCCTCGTCCATCAGATCGATGGCGCTGTCGGGGAGACGCCGATCGTGCATGTATTGTTGCGCAAGCTTGCCCGCAGCTTCGAGCGACTCGCCCGTATACGTGACGTTGTGAAACTCCTCGTAGTTCGGCTTCAAACCCCGGAGGATCGCTATCGCGTCCTCGAGGCTGGGCTCATCCACCTCGATCTTCTGGAATCGGCGAGCGAGTGCTCGATCGCGCTCGATGTGGCCACGGTATTCCTCGAACGTGGTCGCGCCGATACACCGTAGCTTGCCGCCGGCGAGCGCCGGCTTGAGAAGATTGCTGGCGTCGAGTGTGCCGCCGCTGGCGGCTCCCGCGCCGATCACCGTGTGCAGCTCGTCGACGAACAAGATTGACCCTGGTTTTTTGTCCAAAGCGCGGAGCACCGCCTTGACACGGTTCTCGAAGTCTCCGCGAAACTTGGTGCCTGCAACGAGCGAGCCCATGTCGAGGGCGAAGATCACCGCCTCTCGCAGCGGCTTTGGAACGTCGCCCACGGCGAGTTTGGCCGCCAGACCCTCGACGATGGCGGTCTTTCCGACACCCGCGTCACCGACGAACAACGGGTTGTTCTTCTTCTTGCGAGCGAGGACTTGGATGGCCCGGCGAATTTCCTTTTCACGCCCGATGAGAGGGTCGATTTCGCCATTCTCCGCCGCCTCGTTGAGGTTCCGAGTGAACTTGGCGAGAGGATCCTTGAGCGGTTGGTCCCCGTCTTCGTCCTCGCCCCCTTCGGTCGCGGTGTCGTCGTCGACGAGGTCGTCGTCGCCGTCTTTGCTGACCCCGTGGGAGACGAAGTTGACGACGTCGTAGCGGGTGACACCAGCGTCGTTGAGCGCTTGCACGGCGGGCGAATCGAGCTCGGCGAAGATCGCGATGAGCACGTTGTGCCCCTTCAGCTCGTCTTTGCCACTCGATTCCACGTGGATGGCAGCACGCTGGAGGATTCGGTGAAACCCGCGTGAGGGGGTAGGGGTCAAATCGCCGGCCCCTTCCAACGACTCCATTTCGTCGTCGAAGATCTTTTCGAGCGCCGCTTTGAGCTCCTCGACGTTTCCGCCGCTCTTCTTGATGACGCGGGCCGAGTCCTCGTCGTGCAAGAGCGCGTAGAGCAGGTGCTCCACGGTCATGAGATCATGGCGCCGCCTGCCGGCTTCTCGCGCCGCCAGGGAGCACGCAATTTCAACTTCGGCGCTGACTTTCATGACTCGTCGTCGTCGTCGTCGCGGCCTTCGGGCTCCGCCGTGACTTTCAAAGGATGGCTATGCTTCTTCGCATAGTCCGTCGTCTGCTGGGCTTTTGTTTCTGCCACATCGCGTGTGTACGTGCCCGCGATTCCGTGCCCGCGATGATGAATGTGCAGCATGATGGTGGTCGCTTCGGTGTCGGTTTTATGAAAGAGGTTCACGAGCACGTGCACGACGAACTCCATCGTCGTGTAGTCATCGTTGTGGAAAACGACGTGATATCGACGTGGCTTCTTGGTCTTGGGCTGGCGTTCCGCTACGTCGAGTCCCCCCTCGCGTTCGGGCTCCATCCTCTGCTTGGACGGGCTCTTCAGGGGCGGCTTCTTGGCGGCCATGCCGTGTGGAATTTGCGCATGGTCGGGCCCGCTGTCGAGTCCCAGCGGTCGCCGCGCCGATTTCGGCCCACAGCGTCGATTCGAGCCAGAGATATTACGAAAAAAAGCGAAGTGTGTGCCAAGTGGTAATGTTGCTGGGGCGGCATCAAAGGCCGTAGGCCTTTTCGAGTTCGGGATCGCGCTGGGCGAGCAGGCGCGCCAGGTCGAGCATCACTCGGCACTGTTTGACCGTTGCGTCGTCTTGCATCTTGCCGTCGATCATCACGGCTCCGCTTCCGTCTCCCATCGAGTCGACGACTCTCTTCGCCCAAGCGACTTCCTCGGGCTCGGGGCTGAACACCTTCTTCGCGATCGCAATTTGTCGTGGGTGGAGCGACCACGCGCCGACACATCCCATCAAGAAGGCGTTTCGGAATTGATCCTCACACGCGACGACGTCGGCGATGTCGCCGAAGGGACCGTAGTAGGGCAGGCAACCATGCTCGTTACACGCGTCCACCATTCGAGCCATCGTGTAGTGCCAGAGGTCCTGCTGGGCGGTCGTTCGCGGTGCATCCGGGTCATCCGGATCGGGATCGCCGCGCACGACGTAGCCAGGGTGTCCGCCACCGACCCGCGTCGTTTTCATTCGGCGCGATGCTGCGAGATCCGCCGGACCGAGACTGATGCCCTGCATGCGCGGGCTCGCGGCGCAGATTTCTTCGACGTGATTGACGCCACTCGGGGTTTCGAGAATGGCGTGCACCAGGAGCGGTCGCTCGAGCTTGGCCTTCGCCTCGAGCTGCGCGAGTAGCTGGTCGACGTAGTGCATGTCCTCGGCACCCTCGACCTTGGGGATCATCACCACGTCGAGCTTGTCGCCGATGGCGGGAATGATTTCGAGCATGTCGTCGAGAAACCAGGGGCTGTCGAGGCTGTTGAGACGCGTCCAAAACTGGCACTCGCCGAACGACACCTCGCGGCCGATCTGGATCAATCCCTGGCGGGCGGCGAGCTTGTTGTCGGTGTGCACGCCGTCCTCGAGATTGCCGAGCAAGACGTCAGTCTTGGCGGTCAGGTCCGGAACCTTGCTCACCATCTTCTGGTTGCTGGGATCCAGAAAGTGGATCATTCGCGACGGGCGAAACGGGACTTCGCGGGGCGGTGCCGGGGCACCGATGGCGCGGGGTTTGTAGAAACTCTGGTGGCTACGCATCCTCGGCATCCTACCAGCATCCCCGCGGCGAGCTTCTCGCTTGACCGGGATTTGTTATCATTTCATGTGATGAACGAAGAATCGTTCTCCCGTTGGCGGATTCCGCCCGAGGTCGACGGCGTCGTGCTTTTCGAGGAGCGAACGAACGGCAGGCGCTTTCGAGCGCAGGATCGGCATCGACACGCGGAGCTCGAGCTTCAAGTCGTCGCTCGTGGACGCGCCGCCTTCGTCGTTGGCGAGGTACGCCTCGAGGCCACCGCGGGTACCTTGCTCTGGGTGCCGCCGAGAAGCGACCACGTCCTGCTCGAATCGACCGACGACCTCACCCGGTGGATGCTGCTCGTGCGGAAACGAACGGTTAGGCGCGTGCTGCCCGGATCGGTGACGAGGCGGCTGCTCGGCCGACGGCAGGCTCCGCTCTGCCGAACCGTCGGCAAAGCAGCGACCCGGGCGCTGCTCGGGCTCTACGCCGATGCGCGGAAAAGCCGCAATACGGCGACCTCGATGTTCAACACCGCCATCGCGTACGCGTTGGCTCGCAGCTGGATGGCCTACGACGAGGCCGCGCGCTCGCCCGATTCCGCACCGCTTCACGAGGCGGTTGCCCAAGCGATTCGGCTCCTACGCGACGACGTCCCACCGCCTAGTCTCGTCGAACTCAGTCGCCGGGTGGGTGTCAGCGAGGCGCATTTGAGCAAGCTCTTTACGCAGAACGTCGGCGTCTCGATCACGGACCTTCGCAACCGTCTGCGGCTCGAGCGGTTTCTCGAACTCTACGGTGACGGCCGTGGACCGACGATGACCGCGGCCGCCCTCGAAGCCGGCTTCGGCAGCTACCCCCAGTTTCATCGAGTGTTTCGCCGGCAAATGGGCCTCAGTCCCGCCGAGTACCGGCGCCGGAATTGAGCGATTGGGGGCGTTGAGAGCCGCCCCGCGACTGTGATAGGAGTTTCCCCCCTCGACGCGTGACCCCGCGGTGCGGCGTTGCAAGTCCGAGCACACAACCCCGACCGAGATCTGAACAAGAGGACCGTCTGACATGCGCTTCTACGAATCCGAGGCGAAGCAGCTCCTCGAGAAGCACGGCATCGGTGTGCCTCCGCGCGTCGTCGCGAAGACCCCCTCCGAGGCCGAGAAGGCAGCTTCCGAGCTCGGTGGCTCCGTCGTCCTGAAGGCCCAAGTACTGTTTCCGGGCTCGGACAAAGCAGCCACCACCAAGACCGCAGACAACCCCGCCGGTGCGAAAGCAGCGGCCGAGGAGCTTCTCGGCCGAAAGTTCGGTGGTCACGCCGCGCGAGCCGTTCTTGTCGAGAAAAAGCTCGCGAGCGCGAAGGTCTTTTGCGTACGAGCCACTTACGACGGCATCGCGAAAAAGCCCGCGCTCATCGCGAGCGACCTTGGCGGCACGGACCTCGACGATCTCGCCGACGAGCAGCCCGACCACGTCAAGCGACGACACCTGTCGGCGCTGCTTCCACCCTCGACCTATCGCTCGAAGGAGCTGGCGAAGGATCTCGGCCTGACCGGATCGGCGCTGAACCGGATGACGGGTGTGGTGCACCGCCTCGCCGGTATTCTGCTCGACTACGACCTCACGGTCGTCGAAGTCAATTCACTCGCGATGACCGAAGACGGCAAGCTCATCGCTCTCGATTGCCACATGGACATGGAGATCGAGGGCCGCGCTCGTCAGGGCAAGATTCTGGCCGAGCTCGGTGTCGACGAGTCCGAAGCGCGTTTGCCTCGGGAACCCACGGAGTTCGACCTTGCTGGCGCCAAGATCGACCACGACGATCCGCGTGGCGTGGCCGGGCCCATCGTCGAGTTTGGCGGCAACATAGGGCTCGTCATCGGCGCCGGCGGTGGGTCATTGACCACATTCGATGCCGTGAAGAAGCGCGGAGGAGATCCGGCGAACTACGCGGCGATCGGTGGCAACCCGAGCGTCAAGAAGTGCCAGGCGCTCACGAAGCTGGTGCTGGGCAAGGAAGGCGTCGAGAAAATCGCGGTGATTTCGAACGTCGTGTCGAACACTCGCGCCGATCTGCTGGCCCGGGGAGTCATCAAGGGCGTCATCGAGCTGGGCCTCGAGCCGTCAGAAGTCATCACGATTTTCCGGGCGCCCGGCGCCTGGGAAGCCGACGCGTTCAAGATTCTGAAGAAGTACGGAGTCGAGTTCTGCGATCGGTCGGTATCCATCAGTGAGGCGGCCAAGCGGGCTGTCGAGAAGATAGGGCGCTGAAGAATGTCGGTTCTGGTCCACGCGGATTTCACCTTCATCGTTCAGGGCATCACCGGCCGTGAAGCGCTCAACTTCACGCGGGAATGCCTGGAATACGGGTCGAAGATTGTCGGCGGTGTCACGCCGGGCAAGGGCGGCCGCGACGTCTACGGCGTGCCGGTCTACGACACGGTTCGCGAGATCACCCAATCCAAGAAAGTCGATGGTTCGGTCATCACCGTGCCGCTCGCTTTCGCCCCCGATGCCGCCTTCGAGGCGATCGACGCCGGTATCAAGAACATCGTGATCATCACCGAGGGCATTCCCCGCAGGGATGCCGCGCAGATCGTCGAGTATGCCGATTTGCACGAGGTCCGAGTCATCGGACCCAACTGCTTGGGAATCATCGTGCCAGACGTGTGCCGATTCGGCAGCCTGGGCGGCCCGGCAGTCGACTGTCGCAAAGCCTTCAAGCCCGGGTGTGTCGGTGTCATGTCGCGCTCGGGCGGGATGACGACCGAGATTTGCAATGCGCTGACCGCATCCGGCCTGGGAGTGAGCACCGCCATCTCCGTGGGCGGGGACCCGGTCATCGGGTCGACGTACTCGGACCTCATGCCTCTGTTCGAGAAGGACGAGGACACCAAAGCGGTCGTCATCTACTCGGAGCCGGGCGGGGCGTCCGAAGCGCAGCTAGCGCTTTGGGCGAAGGAGAACAACAGTCGGCTGCCGATCGTGGCTTTTGTCGCCGGGCGGTTCATGGATGACATGCCCGGCATGAGCTTCGGGCATGCCGGGACGGTCGTCGAGCGCAAGGTCGACTCACCGGCTGACAAGATCAAGCGCATGCGAGCCGCAGGTATCACCGTCGCCGAGGAAATCGGCGACATCCCGGGGCTCGTGAAAGAGCGCATTGGCGCCTGACGGCGCGGAGGAATGTTCGATGGCTATGTTCATTCGCGTGGATGTCGACGCCGGTGTGGTCAAGAAGACCGCCGGATTGGCGAAGAAGCTCATCGAGATTTGCCCGGTGAAGATTTTTGGACCGGGCGCAGACGCCGACTCGGTCGAGGTGGTCGAGGATAACGTCGACGAGTGCACCCTCTGCGATTTGTGCACCAAGGCGTCGCCAGACGGCGTCAAAGTCGTCAAGCTCTACGAAGAATAGAGCGATCGTCAGACGTCTCCGGCGCTGAGCCAAGACTCGTCGACGGACAGAGCGGTCGAGCCGCACCGTAGGGCGATTGCCGCGCGGTGCCGTGGGGTCGGGCGCGAGAGCACGAATCGCCAGCTGTCGGCGTCGTCGCTGAGGTCCGGATCCGTCGAGAACCCGACGGAGGGCCCCGCGTCGAGCTCAAAAGAAAATTTCTGGAGCGGCACCGCGAGCCCCAGCCCCCGAGCCTTGATGTAGCTCTCTTTGAGTGTCCAGAGATCGAAGAAGCGGTCGCGCTGCAGTGACTCGTCGAGCGCTCGCAGGGCGGTGACCTCGGGCCTCGAGAAGTATCGGTCCGCCAGGGCGACGGTCCTGCCCCTGCGGTGTGTGTCTTCGACGTCGACTCCCACGTCGCACCCCTCGGCGACGGCGCAGGCGATCAAACCGTCCGTATGGGAAACATTGAACCGAATCGAGTCCTCAAGCTCGAGCTCCGGGCGCCCGTGCTCGTTCGTCACGAACCGCCAGTCTCTGGGATCCGAGCCTCGATATCGGGAGAGGGTTTTACGCAGCAGGACGCGTGCGAGGAGGAACTCCCGTCGTCGGCGCGCGTGCGTCACCCTCGAGAGGTATTCGAGCTCGACGTCGTCGAGCCACGTTTCCCTCTTCGCGAGCGCGAGATCGCTGAAACCCTCGTCGGGGTCGAGAAAATAGACGTGAGCCTCGCCCTCAGCGAGCGTCGAAGCGCGACCCGTCTCTACCGGAGACACGACGTCAGGCCGGGAATTCTCGGCGAATTCGACTCAGGGTCTCGGCGACTTGTTTCGCGGTTTCGTCGAGCTGCTCGTCGGTGTGCAACGACGAGATGAAGAACCGGAGCCGCGCCGCGTCGTCCGCAACGGCGGGATACATGATGGGTTGCACGTTGACGCCGAGATCGAGCAGCCGCTGGGACAGCATGAGCGCATGCATCGAGTTGCCGGTGATTGCTGGGATCACGCCGGACTCGCCTCGGGCCGGTCCGGTGTCGATGCCGAGACTCGAGAGCGCGGAACGGAATCGCAGCGCGTTTTCTTGAAGGCGCGCGACGCGTTCGGGTTCAGCGAGCATGTATTCGAGGGCCGAGACCGCGGCTTGGCCGTTCGCCGGGGTGAGTCCGGCGGAATACACGAATCCCGGCGCGGTGTAGCGGAGGTAGTTGATGAGCGGAGCGCCTCCGGCGACCCAGCCGCCGCAGCTCGCCAAGCTCTTCGAAAGCGTTCCCATCCAGATGTCGACGTCCCGCCCGTTCAGCCCGAAATGCTCACCGACGCCGCGGCCGGTCTCGCCGACGACACCGAAGGAATGCGCCTCGTCGATCATGAGCATGCATGCGTACTTCTTTTTCAGGCGCACGTAGGCCGGCACGTCTGGAATGTCTCCATCCATCGAGTAGACCCCCTCGATGGCGACGAGCACCTTCTGGTAGTGCCCGCGCAGGTCGGCGAGTTGGCTGGCGAGGTGCTCGGGGTCGTCGTGCCGAAAACCACGCCGCGCGGCGCCGGAGAGCTTGATCCCTTGCAGGATCGAGTCGTGAATGAGCTCGTCGTGGATGACGAGATCCTCCGAGCCGAACAAATGGCCGATGGTGGTCACGTTGGTGGCGTGCCCCGCGGTGAACACCAGCGCTTGCTCCGCGCCCTGCGCCTGGGCGAGCTCTTCTTCGAGGCGTCGATGATACGGTCGTTCGCCGGACGCCACCCGAGACGCGCTGACACTCGTGCCGTAGCGTTCGACGGCCTCGGTCACCTCGGCGAGGATGCGCGGATCGCCCGACAAGCCGATGTAGTTGTACGACGAATAGTTGACGAGCTCACGGCCGCCCACCACCGAGACGTTCTTCGCCGTCCCCTCGTGAACAGCGAAGTACGGGTTCTGGATGCCGGCCGCGTCGGCCATCGAGAGTCGAGCCTGGAGATCCTGAATCTCCGGCCACAATTTCGGATCGGTCCACTCTGGTTTTGCGTCGACTGTTGCGTCGTCGGTGCGTCGAAGCTCGGCAACGACGTTTTCGGCGTGGGCGAGCACTCGCCCGTCCAGGCTGCGAATGATGATGTCCCCCGAGAAGCGGTCCCCCTCGGCATCGCCGAAGCGCACCTCCGCTACGAGCTCTTCCTCCCCGAAGGGTTCGAGCTGCACGTAGCGACCGATGCTGACCGGTGTGCCGGCGCGTCCATGGCGAGTCCAGGCGACGTAGCCCGAGAGTTGCATCGCGCTGTCGAGGACCAGCGGATCGACGGCCCAATCGCGCCGTTTGGTCTCCGGCATCCAGTCCGAGGCGCGGACGCCACGCACTCGTCCTCGAACGAACGTGTCCCCGACGGCTTCGATGCTCTGAATGCCTTGGAGGCGAGGGCCGTGGAAAGTCACGTGGTCGTAAAATTCCCGGAGTGACAGCGTCGGCGCCGCTCCTCCCGTCGTCGGCCCCGGGTCTTGGAAGCTCGGTCCGAGCGCGCGGATCCTGGCTTGGTATGCCAGCGTGGAGCCCAGGCGCAGCTCGGCCTTCTCTCCTCGGACGTGGCTCGTCAGCTCGACGGGCCCCTCGACGGCAATGCTACGAAATAGACGCAGGTCTTCGAGGCTGAACGGCGCTTCGGCTCGTGCTCCATGTGCCAAGAGGTCAGCGGCCGCCGCCAGCGGCAGGACGGGCACACCGTCGATGCTGTGGTCGATGAGGTAGGGGTGGGTGTCGAGCGAAACGTGGAGAGTTTCGTGTGTGATTCGACTCTGCTTCGGCAGGTCGCGACCGAAGACGATGGCTCCGCGCTCTGTCTCGAGCGCGTCGAATACCGCGTCGAGGCCAGCTTCGTTTCCGACGAATGAAACTCCCTCACTCCGCATCGCTGCCTGAACGGCGGCGGGAATCGTGGAGACCATTTCGGAATCGGTCCAAGGACCGAGCTCGGCGACCACAGCGCGGCAAGTATCCGTGCGCTCGACGAGTGCAGACAGCCAAGCGTTCGCCGACGAGTAGTGGGCTTGGTGGCGACTACCGAAGCGCCCTGCCCACGAGCCGATCGCGACGGCCCTTTTCAGCGAGGGGCCCGAAGCTCGAACCGAATTTTCCCAGCCGAGGGCTTTGACGCGGCGGGCGAGCCGACCGAGCTCGGGATCCACCGATCCCACGGGCCCGTCGGCAAGCACGCCTGCCGCGTGCACGAGGGTCGTGATGGGACCGTGACCGACCAGCGCACCGCGGAGTTCGTCGAAATCACCGACGTCGGCGAGCACTATCTGCGCTCGCCCCTCGCTCTGGTCGACGAAGGCGCGGGTTTGCTCGCTGGGCTCGCTCCGGCCGAGCAGCAACACTTGGGCGCCCCGCGCGAACATTTTTCTGGCGATTCGAAAGCCGATGCCGCGGGTTCCCCCAGTGACGAGCACGATTTCGCCTTCTTGGTCGCCGAGGTCTGTCGGGCTGGCTCCGATGGGCTCCAGCCCTCGAACGTAGCGTGACGTCTGCTCGTATCGAACGTCGGGTGTGCGCTCCACCGAGAGCCATTCGTCGAGCAAGAGGGCGGCGCGCCGTTCGGTCGGGATGTCGTCGGCGAAGGAGACCGACTTGCATGCGGCGGTCGGCCATTCTCGCGCGACCGCCCTCAAGGCGCCGCTCAAGGCCTCGGCGGCGACGTCATCGGCACTCACGGCGAGCAGCACGTCCGGCGTGGCGCCGAGCTTGCCTTGTTTGTCGAGGACCGACATGAACCCCCTCACTGCTTCTTCCGGGTCGTCTCCTGGTCGCGCGCCCAGCACGAGCAAGCTCACCGGACCGTTGCCGGCCGCGGCCAATATGTCCTTGACCCAGGTCTCCCGGCCGTCGGCAGAGAGTCTTCTCGCGAGCTCTTCCGAGAGCGGCGCGTCGGTACCAGTGAGAAGGATCTTGGCTCCAGACGGCGGCGGCGCTGACCCCGACGGCAGGGGCGCCGCGACCCAAGCGGGCCGATACTTGCCGAGCGGGGCGTCATCGTCTTGTGCTACCGCTCTGCCGCCGACATTCGCCCGCACGTAGTCGACGACTTCCTGAACCGTGGGTTGGTTGATGAACAACTCGAGCTCGACGCCGGCCAGGCCTTCGACGCGTTCGGTGAGGTCCTCGACCAGATCCGCCACCATGAGCGAGTCGAAACCCAAGTCGTCGACGAGGGTCATGTCCATCCGAATCGAAGCTTCGGGATAGGCGCTAGCGGTGGCGATCGCGGCGACGACGTTGCTTCGGACGACGTCGTCACCTGGTTTTGGCGCTTCCGAGACCGCGCTCTTTGCCGGTGGAATCGAGGTCGGACGTCGCACGGGCACCGAGTCGGATACATCGAGCGCCGCCTGGGGCTCGTCCTTGACGCCCCAGTAGGTCTCACGCGGCAGCACTGTCGGCGGGACACTGGCGAGGGGCACGTTCGCGGCGATGGCGCTCGCGTCGACCGGCACGCCGAGGGTCCAGAGGCGCGCCAGCGCCTCGAGGAGCGAGTAGCCGCCGTCCGTGTCGTCGGTTCCGGCGAGCGAGACGACGCCGAGGTGCCCTTTGGGCGCTCCCCCGCGTGCGAACGCCGTCAGTGGTCCGCCGGCGCCGACTTGCAGGTACAGGTTGGCGCCGCTGTCGGCGCACTGTTCCAGAGCGCGAGTGAAACGAACCGGGGAGGTTGCATGAGCTCGGAAAACCTCGCGAGCTTCTTCGGCGTCGGCGTACGGGTGGTCCGCGATCCCCGATGCGACTTGCACGGTCGACTCCGAAACGTCGAGAGCGTCGACGAGCGACGCGCTGTCGAGCGAAGCGAGCACCGGTGAGTGGAAGGCGTGGCTCACGTCGAGCCGAATGGCTTTGACGCCGCCTCGCTCCGCGTTCGCCAGCACCGCGTCCACCGCATCCGAGGAGCCCGAGACGACGACCTGCCTCGGGTGGTTGAAGTTGGCGACGACCGCGCCGTCGACGAGGAGCTGGCTGGCCGTTTCCGCGTCGGCCATGACGGCGCACATCGCTCCGTGATCACCCGGTAGCTCCGCCATGGCGCGGCCACGTCGCGCCACGAACTTCGCGGCTTCCGCCGGTGCGAGCACTCCGCCCGCGGCGGCAGCGGTAAACTCGCCGAGGGAGTGCCCGGTCACGACGTGGGGGCGAACACCAACGACCTCGAGCAAACGCGTGAGCGCCACGCCGACAGAAAGCAGAACCGGCTGACAATTCTGGGTGGCAGTCAGTTGGCGTTGCGCCACCTCGTCTTGAACGGGAGGCTCGCGGCGTTCCGGGTAGAGGAGGTGCCGGAGCGGGAGCTCGAGCTCCTCGGCGAGCTCGTCCTCGAGCTCGCGGAGGACCTGTTCGAGAACCGGGAAGCGCTCGAGCAGGGACGAGATCATGCCCGTGCGCTGGGCGCCTTGTCCGGGGTAGAGAAACGCCACCCGCGGCGTCTCCTCGGCGACGGCGAGCTGACAGTTTTTCGCGGATTCTTCCGAAGCGACTTGTCGCAAGCTACGCACGAGCTCCTGCGGATCTCGGGCGATGATGCCGACTCGAGCGGGTTGTTTTCTTCGCGTCGCCCAAGCACGGACCACCCCGGCGACGCTCGCCTTGGGGTCGAGCTCGAGGGCGTCAGCAGTTCTCCCGGCGAGCTCCCGGAGAGAGTCGACGTCGGGGGCGGACATGAGCACGAGCTCGTATTGCGCCGGCAACGCGCGCGCGGTCGACTCGGGGGCCGCGCCGATGACCGCGTGAACGTTCGTGCCTCCGAACCCGAACGAGCTGACCGCCGCGAGGCGACCTGAATCGCGCCAAGGTTCAGGGGACGTAGGGATGTGGAACACGCTCGAGTCGAGAGGCACGTCGTCCCGCGTCGAGACGAAATTCGCCATCGGGGGGATGCAGCCGTGGTGCACCGCGAGCGCCGCTCGGATTAACCCAGCGATCCCCGCGGCGCTCATGGTGTGCCCCACGTTGGCCTTGGAAGACCCGAGGGCGACGCGGGTCGAGGTCTTCCCGACCGTGTCGAGCAAGCCACGAAACTCGGTCGGATCGCCGACCTGTGTGCCGGTGCCGTGGGTCTCGACGTAACCGAGGCGCGTGGGATCGGAGTCGGCGTCCTTCCACGCTTCGTCGATGCACGCCGCCTGTCCTTCTTCCAGGGGCGCCATCGGGCCGTCCCCCCGGCCGTCGTTGTTGGTAGCCACTCCGTGAATCACCGCGTAGATGCGGTCGCCATCGCGCTCGGCGTCTTCCAAGCGCCTCAAGACGATGGCGCCAGCGCCGTCGCCCTGGACGAAGCCGTCAGCCCTGGCGTCGAACGGGAGACAGAGGCCCTGTTTGCTCATCGCGCCGATGCGCGAAAAGACGATGTGATGGTCCGGAGTGATGCAGAGATACACGCCGCCGGCGACCGCGGCATCCACAGTACCGGCGCGCAGTTGTGCGACGGCGTCGTAGACCGCCACGAGAGCGGACGCACAGGCGGCATCGACCGTGTACGCCGGCCCTTTGAGGTCGAGCTCCTGCGCGATGGTCGCCGCAACCATGTTGCCGAGCATGCCGGGGGCAGACAGTGGCCGCGGCAGCACGATGTTCTCGATCGCACGAGCGATGCTCGTCGCGTCCTCCGGCGCGTGGCCGAGTTGGCCGGTGGCCATCATCGCGGCCACGGCGCGCGCCGATAGCAGTGTCCGATACTCGGTGGCGGTCACTCCCATGAAGACGCCCGTCCGCGCTGCGAGCGAGTTGACGCCGGGGCCGGCGTCGTCGAGCGCCTCGATGGCGACCTCGAGGGCGAAGCGCTGCTGCGGGTCCATCACCTCCACCCGCCGCGGCGGCACCTTGAGCGCTAGCGCGGGAAACGAGCGGATATCGTCGATGAAAGCACCTTTCGGCGCGTAGCTCTTGTCGGCTTCACGAGGATTCTCGCTCGTGAAATGCGCGGCGTCCCACCGGTCGGGCGGAACGGGTCCGAAACTCGCCGCGCCGTCGAGGCACAGCCGCCAGTATCGATGCAAATCGGGGGCGCCGGCGAACCGGCACCCCATCCCCACGATCGCGACTGGTCTCGGCATCAAGCCCAACGCGCGAGCCAGGTCACGCGACGTTGACGCGCGACCCCCGCATGAGCGCGGCGAGGTCAGCGAGCTTCTTCACCTTGGCCAGTTCCTCGTCGGGAAAGAGCGCATCTACCTGTTCTTCGAGATATCCGACCATCTCCATCGTAGAGATGGAATCGAGATCGAGGTCGTCGATGGTCGCTTCGAGCGTGATTTTGTCGAAGTCCGCCGTACGCCCCGGGGCGACCTCGGCGAGGGCTTTCTTGAGCAGAGCGATGATTTCGTCGTCAGTCATTCCGGAGAGTCCTCCAAAGGGAGCGGTCAGTGGCAGTCAGTCGATCCGGCGCAGCGAGTACTGCGCCAGCGATTGATAGTGTTTGTCGAATCCGCGAACGCAGGTGTCCAGGTATCGCTCGTAGTCGGTGAATACCTCGTCGCCCCACTTCTCGCGGATCGCGGCCTCGTTGAGACGCAGTCGTCGCAACCATTCCCCCGTGGTCTTGCCGTAGTCCTCGCGGCGCGTTCGAATCTCCATGACCTCCCAGTGAGGATTGACCGCCATGATGACGTCCTCGAGGCGCAGGGAGAGCCCTCCGGGGAATATCTTGTAGGTCACCCAACCGATGTCCCGCAGGTCCGTCCGGTTGCGTGGAACGCGATTGCGCAAGATCGTCTGAAGTCCGAAGTGCGCACCCGGGTTGGTCCACTCCCAAACTTTCTTGAAGTAGTCCCGGTACAGACTGATGTGTTCCCCTTTTCTCGCCTGCTCGGGGGTCGAGATGTGCTCCATCATGCAGATCGAGGTCACGGCGTCGAACTTCTGCTCGGGCTGGAAATCTGCGTAAGAAATGACGTGAGCCTCGACGCCCGGGAGCTTGCGCGCGCCGATCTCTTCGGCCTGAGCTCGGGAGAGCGTGATGCCCGTGGCGTCCTTCACCCCGCGGGTCGTGACCATGTACTCGATGTTCGCTCCCCAGCCGCAGCCGATGTCGAGCACTCGTTTCTCGGGGGTGACCTTCGCGGCGTTGGAGATCCATTCCAACTTCTTGACTTGCGCTTCCTCGAGATTGTCGGTGCCGTCGAAGATGCCGCAGGTGTAGTTCATGCGCTCGTCCAGCCAGAGCCGGAAAAATTCGTTCGAAACGTCGTACGAGACTTCGACTTCTTCCTGCGTTGACCCCATTGACGTGCTTCCTAACTCGTTAGTTTCGCGCGGTGATCGTCCGCGCTCGCGTGAAAAGTGACTTCGCGACGTGCCGCGCGAGGGTGAGCTTTCCTGTGGACCCGGGAGCGCGGGAGCCCTGGCGGCCGAGCCCATCGGTCAGGTAGAGCTGGCGCGCCTTGCGTCGCTGGAGCTTCCCAGAAGAGGTTTTTGGCAGCATGCCAGGACCCAAGCAGACGACGTCGCCCAGGGTGATCCCGATGGCGCTGTGCACCGCGTCGCGGATCGCCTTCGATACCTCGTCGCGCTCGACGCCGCGCACCTCCGCGACGACGACGACCTCTTCCGTCCGGTCACCGGGAACCGAGAACGCGACGACGTTGCCCTTGCGAACGCCATCGACGTCGGTAACGGCCCACTCGATGCTTTGAGGGTGGATGTTCCGCCCATTGAGGATGATCAGGTCTTTGATTCGACCCGTGACGTAGACCTCGCCGTCGACCAAGTAGCCGAGGTCACCGGTTCGGAGCCACCCATCTTGAAAGGCCTCGCGGGTAGCCTCTTCGTTCTGGAAGTATCCAGGGGTGATGGAGGGGCCGCGCACGCAGATTTCGCCTTCGCTCGCGTCGTCCAACCAGTCGCCGTTTTCTCCGGCAATCTTGATCTCGTGCTCGGGAAACGCCGGCCCGCAGGAGACATGCTCGAGGGTCGCCGAGCCGTTGGAGGCCTCCTTGGCGTTTCCGTTCTCCTGAAACGCGGCCGAATCGACCGTGCGCGTGCGCATGAGGTCTCGAACCGGAGTGAGCCCGATGGCCAACGTGGCTTCCGCCATGCCGTACGCCGCCATGATCGCCTCGGGCTTGAGCTTGCACGGCGCGAAGGTTTCGTTGAACTCGCGCAGGCCGGCGGCGCTGATGGGCTCCGCTCCGACACCGAAGGCTTTCATGCTCGACAGGTCCCATTTTTCGATGTCCGCAGGCTTTGCTTTGCGCGCGGCCAAGCTGTACGCGAAGGGAGGAGCGAAGGAAATCGACGCGCGGTGTCGATGGATCGCGTCCAACCAAACGCTCGTGCGTCGGAGAAACCGCAAGGCCGGAATGAAGACGATCGGGATGCCCCACATCAGCGGGCCGATCACGAACCCGATCAAACCCATGTCGTGATAGAGCGGCAGCCAACTGCAGCCCCGATCCTTCTTCGGGTCGGAGTCGAGGCCTGCCGGTCCGAGGATCGCATCGGTGTTCGCCCTGAGCGTCGCGTGGGTGACGATGACGCCCTTCGGGTCCGACGTGGAGCCCGAGGTGTATTGGAGGAAGCAGATGTCGTCGGGTTTCACTTCCGGATAGACCGGCGTTTCGTCGGTATTGCCGAGCTCTTCCACCTTGACGAGTTTTCTTAGCGAATCGACCTGGTCCACCAGGCCCCACAAGATGTTCTGCAGTTGCGAGGACGCGGCGAGCAGCTTCGCTCCGGCGGTTTCGAGCACTTTGGCCGTCCGCTCGGCATAGGCGTCGAGGCCACCCATGGACATCGGTGGGTACAGAGGGACTGGCACGACGCCGACCCGGGTGGCAGCGAGGAAGGTGAGCACGAAGTCTTCGGGCTCGATGACGATCAAACCGAGTCGGTCACCTGGGCGCAAACCGTGGTCCTGCAGACCAGCCGCCCGCTTTGCGGTTTCCTTCTCGATCTCCGTGAACGTGAGCGTCGTCTCGACGCCTTTCATGTTCTGGAAGGTGAATCCGTTTTCCGGGTAGTCGTTCCCGATGTTCGCGAGTGCTGCGGCAAGCGTCGGATATTTCGAAGCCATCGACTGTTCCTGCGAGTGCCTTGCGAATAGCGGTCCAAAATCGAGCGGGGCCGCGGTTCAGGAAGTGCACCTAGCACAAGCCGGTGCTTTTTCTGACAATGCTGTAGTGGTCAGACCAATGTGCACTGGTTTGACCACTGCGAATTTCGGCGCCGATTAGCGTCGCTGTAGTTCCATCGACACACTCGCGCGTATCCGACTACGCAGTGACGCCGGTGAAAAGTGTGGTCATCAATAAATCGCGTGGTAGCTTCCCGGCGCTTTGGAGGCGCCGGGAAGCGCCTCATACGAGCAAGGATTGCCAATGCGAACGGGCGCAGAGCTAATCAAGGCGAGCAAGCCGTTTGCGACCGAGGACCGCGGCAAGACCTGGCGCCTCTTGCTGACGACGTTCGCGGTCATGGGCGCGCTCGGCGCGGGGATCATCGCAGCGCCATGGGTGTCGATGAAGGTCGTCCTCTCGGTGATCCTCGGCTTGGTCAACGTCCGACTCTTCATCTTCTGGCACGACCACGTGCACAGCGCGATTCTTCGCGATTCGCCTATTGGTCGGCGCGTGATGTCGCTCGTCGGTTTCTATTTCATGGCCGTGCGTTCGGTCTGGCGGGACTCACACAACTACCACCACAAGAACAACGCCAAGCTCATTGGGTCCTCGATCGGCTCGTACCCGGTCGTCACCCTCGGCATGTGGCGGGGCATGTCTCCCAAGCAGCGTTTTTTCTACGCCGCGGCTCGCCACCCGTTGACGATCTTTTTCGGCTACTTCACGGTGTTCATGATCGGCATGGGCATCTCCCCGTTTCGGCGCGACCCGAAGACGAACTGGGGCGCTCCGGTTTCTCTCGCTCTGCATTTTGCAGCGCTCGGGCTGCTGACCTGGCTACTCGGATGGCAAGCGGCGCTGTTCTTGTTGGCCCTTCCGATGTTCGTCGCGTGCGGTTCGGGCTCGTACCTCTTTTACGCGCAGCACAACTTCCCCGACATCGACCTCAAAAACCGGCGCAAGTGGGACTACACCCACGCGGCGCTCGAGTCGTCGAGCATGTTCGACATGAACCCCCTGATGCATTGGCTCACGGGCAACATCGGCTTTCACCACGCTCACCACCTCAACAGTCAAATCCCGTTCTACCGACTGCCCGAGGCCATGGCCGCGATGCCCGAGCTTCAGAGTCCGGGGCGGACGACCTGGCGACTCTCCGACGTCCTCGCATGTTTGCGACTCGATGTCTGGGACCAAGACGCCGCCCGGATGGTGAGCCTCCGCGATGCTGACGTGAACGAGTCGCCGGATCTCACTGCGGCGCGTGGCTGAGACCCGCGGGGTCCTACGCGGCGCGTCGGCGACCCAGTCGCAACATCGCTAGACCGAATAGGGCCAGTAGCCCGGCGTGTCCTCGGGTCGGGCTATCGCTGCCGACTGCGCGGCAGCCGCACCCGCCAGAGTTCCCAGATTCGGATCCGCTTTCACCCGCGCTGCCTGCGAGGCCGGCATCCGTGCCGCCACCCACTCCGGCGTCGCTGGTCACGCCGCCGGTGCCTCCGGTGCTCGCGCCTCCGGTGCCGACAGCTCCCCCGGTTCCGGCGGCACCGCCGGTGCCAACGACGCCGCCTCCGGCGCCCGCCGTGCCCGCCGTGCCCGCGTTGCCGGACATCCCGCCCATGCCGGCGGCACCAGCGTCGGGATTCGGCAGAACGCAGTCGTTGGACTGGCAGACGAAACCGGCGCTGCAGTCGGCGTTCGATGAGCACGTGGCGCCGCAGGCGGAGCCGCTGCAGTCGAAGGGAGCACAGCTAACGCCTGGCGGCGCCAAGCAAGTGCCGATGCCGTTGCAGGTCGCCGCAGCGAGTTGACGGGCATCTGCGCACGTCGCCGCGCCGCATTCGACGCCTGCGTCCGGGAACACGCAGTTGCCGATGTCGGTCCCGTCGCAGAACCCTTCGCAGACCCCGAAGCCACCGCATTGCGCTCGTCCGCCGTGCGGCGAACCGCTCACCGGTGAGCACGTGCCTTCTCTACCGCCGACATCGCACGCTTCGCACTGTCCGGTGCAGGCGCCGTCGCAGCACAAGCCATCGACGCAGAGGCCGCTCGAGCATTGCGTCGGCGAGCTACAGGGGTCCCCGTTGTCGAGCAGCTCGATGCACACACCGGCCGAGCAGAAGAAACCCGCGATGGGGCAATCGCCATCCATCAAGCAATTCCCGTCGCAGATCCCGGCAACGCTCGGTAGCGGCACACAGGAGAAGGGGTCACATGGCTGGAGCTGGGCGGGCGGGCAAGCCCCCGTGCCTTGGCATTCTGCGGAGAGAGTCGCCACGTCACCGACGCAGCTGTTGGCGCGGCATTGCGTTCCTGCCCCGGGGTAGTCGCAGGCGTTGCGGTCGGTGCCGTCGCATGCGCCGTCGCAGGATGAGCCGTCGGCGGCGCACGCCGGACGGATGCCGTGAGGTGCCCCAGTCACCGGAGAGCAATCACCTTCGGATCCTGCGACGTCGCAGGCTTCGCACTGCGCCGTGCAGGAGGTGGTGCAACAGACGCCGTCGACGCACGCGCCGGAGCCGCACTGATTGCCGCTGGAGCACGGTTGACCGAGGGGTAGTGTCGGTTGGCAGAGCCCGCCGATGCAGAACTCACCCAGCTGGCAATCGGTGTCGACGAGACACTGCCCGCCCGCGCACTCGGTGCCGGCGCAGGTGGTCGGGCAAGTGACTTGTTGCTCGGGGGAGCACGACCCGGTTCCTTCGCAGAATCCGATGGCAATGGCGACACCGGAGGCGCACGAGGCGTTCCGGCATTGGATCGTCGGGCCGGGGTAACTGCACCTCGTCGTGTCGGCGCCGTCGCAGCTTCCGTCGCAAACCGTCCCGTCGGACAAACACGGCGCTCTTCCACCCTGAGGTGCGCCGGTCACCGCGACGCAAGTGCCCTCCTGGCCAGTTTGACCACAGAACTCGCACTGGCCGTCGCAGGGCGCGTCGCAGCAGAACCCGTCCGCGCAGACACCGGCGCTGCATTGCTCGTTGCGTGAGCAGCCGCTGCCGGTCGCGAAGGTGGCCGTGCAAATACCGCCGGAGCAGAAGAACCCATTTTGACACTGTGAGTCGATCACGCAGTCGCCGACGCACTGGATGGGTCCGCACGAGAAAGGTGCGCAGTCCTGGGTCTGCACTGCAGGGCACATGCCGTCGCCTTGACAGAAGGCGGCTAGGGTCGCGACCCCTGCGACGCACGTCGCCGGTCGACACTCGACGGTGCTACCCGGTAACGAGCACTGGTTCGGATTGACGCCGTCGCACGACCCGTCGCACGCCGTGCCGTCCCCGGCGCATTGCGGTCGGTTGCCACGCGGCGCGTCGAGCACTGGGGTGCACGTGCCCTCGGCCCCGAGTTCGCCACACGCCTCGCACTGCCCGGTGCACGCTGACTCGCAGCAGACCCCGTCGACGCAGAAGTTCGACAGACAACCGTTGTTTTGGGAGCAGAGTTGGCCGAGGGGTTGCTGGGGCTCGCACACTCCCGCGTTGCAGAAATTGTTGGTCGAGCAATCCGGATCCGTGGAGCACATGCTGCCGCAGGCGGTGCCCTGGCAAACGTACGGCGGGCAGTTCTGGGTTTGCAGGCCCGGGCATGTCGGCGCAACGCCATCACAATTGGCCGCCAGAGTGCCGAGCCCCGCCGAGCACGACGCCGCACGACACGTCGTCGTGCTGTCCAGGATGACGTCGGCTGGGCAAGTGTTGGAGGTTCCCGTGCACTGCTCCTCCACGTCGCACAACCCCGCGGAGGCGCGGCAGAGCGTCCCGGCGGGGAACATCGTGTCCGCGGGGCATGCCGAGCTCGCCCCGGTGCATTCTTCCTGAGCATCACAGACGTCCACCGCGACACGGCACGCGGTGCCGGTCGGCTCGAGGGAGTCGGCGGGGCACCCCGGCGAGCTACCCGAGCAAGCCTCCGCGCGGTCGCAAACATCGATGGCGGCGCGGCACGTGGAGCCGGCCGCGACGAAACCATCGGCGGGGCAGGGCGCGCTCGTGCCCGAGCAGTTTTCGTCGACGTCGCATACGCCGGCCGAAGCTCGGCACACCGTGCTGGCAGGCTCGAAGGAGTCGGCCGGGCAAGTGGCGGAGCTACCGGTGCAGCTCTCCGCGATGTCGCACGCTCCCGCTGAGGTACGGCAAACGGTCGTTCCAGGTTGGAACGCGTCGGCGGGGCAGCTGGTAGTCACGCCGTCGCAGAGCTCCGCCACGTCGCAGCCGCCGGCCGATGCACGGCACACCGTGGAACTGCTGGCGATCACGTCTGCGGGGCAGTTGATGCCCGTGCCCGAGCAATTTTCGGCGACGTCGCACGGGCCGGAACTCGCTCGGCACTCGGTCGTTGCCGCCTCGAAACCGTCCGCTGGACAGGTCGGGCTGGCGCCGTTGCACGTCTCGGCGACGTCGCACCCGCCCGCCGCCGCCCGGCACTCGACGCCGGCGCCGACGAGGGTGTCGGCGGGGCAGATCGTGCTCGCGCTCGTGCAGACTTCGGCGACATCGCAACTACCCGCCGACGCGCGGCACGTGACTGTAGGCGCGACGGCACCCACCAGAGGCGTACACGTCCCGTCGGCTGCACCGCCGGCGGCGACACTGCACGCCTGGCAGTCGCCCGCGACGCCCCCGCCGCAGCCATTGTTGCAGCAGACGCCGTCCGCGCAGGCGTCGCTCAGGCAGTTGTTGTTCCCTGCACACGGAGTGCCGGTCGGGAATTTAGCTACGCAGAGGCCGCCCTGGCAAAACTCCGTGGCGGTGCAGTCGGAGTCGTCGGTGCATTGCGCGCAAAGCGGTCCGTTGCAGCCGTTGCCCTGGCAGCTGACGATTTGCTCTGCAGGGCAGCTCGCCCCGCTCCCGGTACAGAATTCTTCGAGGACCGCCTCGTCGTCGATCTGACTGCAGCTCGGAGCTCGGCACTGGTTGGTCGAGGGCAAGAACTGGTTGGTCGGGCAAGCCACGCTCACCCCGTCGCAGTTCTCGAGCACGTCGCAGACGTCCGCGGCGGCCCGGCACACCGTCGTGGCCGGCTCGACGCTATCGCCGGGGCAACCAGCGCTGGATCCGCTGCAGTTTTCTGCAACGTCACAAACGTCTGCCGCGGCTCGACACACGGTCGTGCCGGGCTGGAAGCCGTCGGCGGGGCAACTGGCGGAGCCCCCAGTACAGTTCTCCGCCACGTCGCACACGCCGGCGGACGTACGGCAGA
>JAJDAH010000338.1 GCA_029261965.1 Polyangiaceae bacterium | reverse complement strand
GGACGGCACCTCTTCGAATCGGTCGAGCCGACCGAGCAGCAGGTCGGAGACCTGGTAGAGCTCGCCGTGGACGACCCCCGAACCACCCGGCACCAACGCCGGGTACTCGCCGAAAACGACCAGGCGGTAGCCCCGCGCCGTCGCTGCCTCTCCTATACACTCTGCGTCGGCGAGCTCCTGGTGATGAAGGAAGCCCAACTTGAGCGACCCGTAGACGAAAACGCGATGCACGCCACCGATCTTGCTTGACCGCGACCCCGCTGAAACGAAAAAACCACTGAGCATGCCATCGAATCGCCGAGTCGCCGCAAGTTGGGCAACCCTCGTGGTGCTCGTTTCCTGCGGAGGACCCCCTGCCCTGCCGGCGGAAAGCCCGCCTGCGGCGGCACCGACCGCACAACCGGTCCCGGTGATCTTCGAAACCCTGGAGAGGTCACTCGTCGTGGAAACTCGCCGCGAAGACATCGTCGACATCCTCCACGGACAGCGAGTCAACGACCCATATCGTTGGCTCGAGGCTGACGACTCACCAGAGGTCGATGCGTGGGTTGACCAGCAGAACGACCTGCTCTCCCGGTCGCTACAGAAGCTCCCCGACCGAAACAAGATCCACGAGCGTCTGGAACGGCTCCTGGCGATAGGAAACGTCACGCACCCATCGGTGCGCCGTACTGGCCCGAGCAGCTTTCGATACTTCTACCGGCGGCGCGACGGGAAGCAGAATCAACCGGTTCTCTACGTGCGTGACGAGGTCGCGGGCGACGACCGCGTTCTGCTCGACCCGAACGGGATGAGCGCCGACGACACGACTTCCCTCGACTGGTACTTTCCTTCGCCCGACGGATCGCTGTTGGCCTACGGGTTGAGCGAAGGCGGAAGCGAGGAAAGCACTCTATTCATCCGTGACGTCACCACGGGCAAAGACCACTCCGACAAGATCACCCGTACTCGGTACAGCTCGGTGTGCTGGCGCCCGGACTCCAAGGGTTTCTACTACGCACGATATCCAGCGCCGGGGACCGTGCCCAAAGGGGAGTCGAGCTACCATCGCAAGATCTTCGACCACGTGCTCGGTCGGGATCCGGCGAAGGACCCCATGGTTTTCGAAGCGAAGGCCATGACGGATTTCCCGAGCTGCAGCCTGTCGCCGAACGGTCGCTGGCTCGTCGTATCCGTCCACCAGGGCTGGAGCAAGAACGAGGTTTTCCTCGCGGACACCCAAAAACGCCCCCTCGATTTCGCCGAGGTCACGACGGGCAAGAACCAACTCTACAGCGTGCTCGTACGCGACGACCGGATCTTCGTTCGCACCAACGAAGGCGCGCCACGGTATGCGGTCTACGCCATCGATCCGAACAACCCAGCTCGAAACGCCTGGCAGTTGACCGTCGGCGAGCACGCAACCGACGTACTCGAAGACATCAACGTCGTCGGCAATCAGATCCTCACCGCGTACATGCGCGATGCCGCATCGCGGCTCGAACGCTTCGACCGAAAGGGCAAGAGCCTCGGCGGCGTAGACCTACCCACGCTCGGAACGAGCGACGGGTTCTCCGGCACGCATGACGGAAAAGAAGCGTTCTTCAACTTCGAGTCCTTCGCCCACCCGGACGGGATCCACCGAATCGATCTCTCCACCGGAAAGGTGGCGACATGGGCCAAAGTCGAGTCGCCGATCCGATCCACGGACTTCGTCGTCTCCAAGGGCGCTGCCAAGAGCAAAGACGGCACCCGAATTCCGTACTACGCGGTGCACAAACGCGGGATTCAACTCGAGGGCGGCAATCACCCGACGCTCTTGTATGGCTACGGAGGATTCAACGTCAGCCTGCAGCCGCGCTTCTCGCGCTCGAACTA
Source organism: Polyangiaceae bacterium (assembly GCA_029261965.1). GTDB lineage: Bacteria > Myxococcota_A > Polyangia > Polyangiales > Polyangiaceae > JAJDAH01. Next base: position 26,683 of record JAJDAH010000338.1, on the reverse strand, counting down.
TGCGTTGCTCGAGCGTGGCGTCGTCTACGTGCAAGCAAATCTGCGCGGGGGCGGCGAGTTTGGTGAGAAGTGGCACCGCGCCGGGCAGCTCGGCAACAAGCAGAACGTGTTCGACGATTTTTACTCCGTGGTGGAGCACCTGACCGCCAACGGCACGACTTCTCGCGACAAGCTTGCGATCTTCGGACGTTCGAATGGCGGACTCCTCGTCGCCGCCGCGGTGACTCAACGGCCAGACTTGTTTCGCGTGGCAGTGAGCGGCGTCCCACTGACGGACATGCTCCGCTACCACAAGTTCCTCATCGCAAAGCTGTGGATCCCGGAGTACGGGTCCCCCGACGAAAAGGACGATTTCGGATGGCTGTTCGCGTATTCGCCGTATCACCACGTGCTGCCCGGCGCCGAGTACCCCGCCGTGCTCTTGACGACGGCGGTGAGCGATACGCGCGTTCATCCAATGCACGCGCGTAAGATGGCCGCCGCGCTCCAGCACGCGACAGGCTCATCGAGACCAGTGCTCTTGCGCAGCGAGAGCAAGGCCGGTCACGGGGTCGGCAAGCCCATCACCAAGATTGCCGACGAGTTCGCCGACATCTACAGCTTCGTGCTGTGGCAGCTAGGGTTGATCAAACCGGAGAATTGAGGCGCCTATGGGGGAGACCCCGAGCGCCGGCGTCGTATCAGGAGGAAGCGTGTTTCTTGGGTTGGGAGCTGGAATGAATCCGGCTAGTCTCCGGCCCGTCTCACCCTCCGAGGTCCACTCATGAACCAAAAAACCCTTCTTATCGCAACCTTGGCTGCCGGCGGCCTCGTGTTCGTCGGCTGCATCGTGAAGCCGGCAAACACCGCCCCCGGAAGTGAGCCGACAGCGGCCCCGGCGGCCCCTGCTGCGCCCACGGCAACCGATCCGGCGACTGGCGCTCCGGCGACCACTCCCGCGCCAGCAGCAGCCCCCGCCAAGAAACTCCCCCGGATGAAAGCGGCTCCGAACGGCCTGCCAGCCGACACCGGCGACGCGGGCACCGCGGCAACCGGCGATGGCGGCGCGGCGACCGTCGACGGCGGTACCTGACATAACCACCTGTAATTACTAAATTTTACTGTTCGCTCGAGGCGTTGCCGAGCAAACGGAAAACTTTGTTGAACAATGCATATTGATTGTTGAACAAAGCGTCATTACAGATCCGGCCGGATGGCGTCGGGCAAGCAGACTCTGGCCGGTCAGGTCGCACTCAAGCTCAAGAGGGACATTCTCTCCGGGGCCTACGCTCCCGGAGACAAGCTGCGCCCGGAGCTCGCGTTGGCCGCCGAGCTCAAAGTGAATCGCTTCACCGTTCGTGAGGCGATGAACAAGCTCGAGCAGCTGCATCTCATCGAACGAAACGCCGGCGCCGGCACCGTGGTGCTCGACTACGCCGACCACGCAAGCGTTGACGTCATCGAAGATCTCGTCATGAGCGACAGCGGTGTGGTCGACACGAAAGTCCTCGCAGACCTACTCGAAAGCGCACGGATCCTGAGTGCGGAAATCGCTTCTCTCGCCGCCGAACGACGTCGAGAAGAACATCTGCGGCGGATCGAATCCACGGTCGGCAAGATGAGGAGCGAAAACAACCTCTCTCGGCTGCTCTGGCTGGACTTCGAATTCAATTGGGAGCTGGCCGTGGCCTCCCAAAACATCGTGCCGCGACTTTTTCTCAACACCGTGCGCGGTCTGTTGAAGAAGTACATGCACCTGCTCGAGACTCTTTGGATTTCTCCGGGTTCGATCACCGAGGGCTACGAGCACGTGGTCGACGCTATTCGCGACCGCGACCCCGAACGCGCGCGGTCACTCGTCAAGTGGATCTGGACGAGCCGCCATCAGCGCTTCGTCGAGGCAGTTCAGGAACGGCTGACTCGTCCGCCGCCTGCGGAGACCGCATGAATCTCTGTCCGAAGGCACGTGCCGGACGACGTTAGGGTCCTAGTTCGACCCGCTACCCACCAACAACAAGCAACAACGTAGGAGAAGCAACATGGCGACTGCCCGAGAGAAGATGGAAGAAGCCGCGTCGAAAATTGGCGAAAACAAAGAGGCCGCGAAGCAAATCGGCGCGATCTACAAGTTTGTGCTCGACGGCGACGGTGGCGGCACTTGGACGATGGATCTGAAGGAAGATCCCGGCGTCAAGGAAGAGGACGGCGACGCTCAGTGCACCATCAAGATGGCGGCGAGCGACTATGTCGACATGGTCGAAGGCAAGGCCAACGGTCAGCAGCTGTTCTTCACGGGCAAGCTGAAGATCGAGGGCGACATGGGCCTCGCCATGAAGCTGCAGAAGCTGACCGAAATGATCAAGTAGAGAGGCCGCGTGCCTCGATGGGCGTCGGAGCGCATGGCTTCGACGCCCGTCGAACGCGCAGTTTTTCCCGCCGAAAGGCGAGTCGTTGCCGGGCGTCGGCCGCCGCGGGCGCTCGCGGGGGGTTCTGCGTTCGCGCGCGTCGCGTTAGGGTCGTTCCCGGAGAGGTACACGCGCTCGCCATGAACTTGCGAAAGACGCAGCCCCAATTCGAGCAGGACGAGTCGTCGGGCGTGAAGCCGAGGAGCTCGAAGCGCTCCACGCCAACGGAAAACGTCGATGTGCACGGGCACAAGTCGGTCGGACCCCGACTCCCATCGAGTCCGCCGCCTCCGGGCAAGGTCGAGAGCAACCGAGTACGGCCTCCGCGCGGTCGCCGAACGCCGTCGGTGAACAAATCCGAGGGCCCCGACTTCGGCCCGCCGCTCCCGGCAAACGCCCCGGGTTGGATGCGCCGCGCTCGGCGCATCGTGCTGGCGCTCGAAAAGTCCATCCAGGACGGGAAGGTTTCGAAGTCGACCGAAGCGAGCATCGAGCGCGCTTACGCCGCCTATGAACTCGGATCCTCGGATCGACAAATCGCCGGCGTAGCTCATCTGGTAGAGCGCGCGCACCAAGCGATTCGTGACACGAGTCGCGCCGAGCTCGAGAGCGCCTACGTCGACTGCGCCGAAGTGCTCTATCAAGGACTACCCGCGCCCGTACAACGGCAGAAAACGTTCGACGAAGTCGTCGAGGCAATCCGCCAGTTGCGCAAGGAAGCCGACGGCTGGACGGCCGTCATCTCGGCGACTTCGCACCTGCTCGGGTGGGACGAAGGCGCCAGCGCCCACGCGGCCCACGCCATTCGCATCGCCCTGCTCGACAACGAATGACCATGTGGTCGAGCCAGTAGAGCGAGATGGCAACGGTCGACGACATCCGCCAGCTGATCAACGCGATCGACACCAAGCTCATCGAGCTGTTGGACGAACGGGCCAAGCTCGCGATAGAGGCGGGGCGCGTGAAACGCGAGCAAGGTCGACCGATGTACGACCCCGAACGGGAACGCGCGCTGCTCGAAAGACTGGAGAAGCAAGTCGAAGCCATCGATGGCGCTCGGTTTCCAAAGGCAAGCATTCGGCCCGTCTTCAGAGAAATCATCAGTGCTTGCCTGGCGGTGGAGCAGCCCCTGAACGTCGCCGTGCTCGGGCCAGCGGGTACGTTCACGCACATGGCGGCGCGCAACACCTTCGGGCTGGCCGTTCACTACGTCGAAGCTCCGACCATCGCTGGGGTGTTCGACGCCGTCGAGCGGGGCGACGCCTCCTACGGCGTGGTCCCCATCGAAAATTCGACCGAAGGCAGTGTCACGATGACCCTCGACAGCTTGCTCGAGACCAAGCTGGTCGTTCGGCAAGAAGTGGAGCTCGACGTCACCCAGTGCCTGGTCGGGCGGCAGCCGGACCTCAGCCGAATCGAACGGGTGTATTCCCACCCACAGGCCCTCGCACAGTGCCGGACGTGGTTGGCCAAGAACCTTCCGCGCGCGCAGATGGTCATGTTTCCGTCGACCACGGCTGCGGCCCGCGAGACCACGACCGACGACAGCGCGGCCGCCGTGTCGAGCGAGCTCGCCGCCGAGCTCTACGGCCTCGAAGTCATCCGCACCGGCATCCAAGACCGCGCTCAGAACACGACGAGGTTCATCGTCCTCGCCGACACCGACGCCCCCGCGACCGGCAACGACAAGACGAGCATCGTGTTCTCCGCGCCGGACGAGCGAGGTGCGCTGAAGCGAGTGCTCGAAATCTTCGACGAAGAAGGTATCAACCTGTCGCGGATCGAATCTCGCCCGAGCGGGGACAAGCCCTGGCAATACGTGTTCTTCACGAACGTCGTCGGGCACCGGACGTCCGAGCAGGTTTCCCGCGCCCTCGATCGCCTGCGGGAGCGATGCGAAATGGTCAAGGTGTTGGGCAGCTATCCCGCCGCGGGTTGACCGCAGCCATCCGCCGCGGGTTGACCGGAGTTCCGGCGGCTCCTAAGGTCCGCCGCATCACGGACCGAGGGGCGGGTGGTTCTAGTGGTGAACGACGCAGAACGAAAACCGGGCCAGGGCCGAGACACAGACAAGCCCAGCAGCGGCTTTCGGCCGAAGCACGGCCAGCGCTTCTGGCTGAGATTCGGCGGACACGAAACGCCATTGAAACGCGGCCGCTACCTGATCGGTCGCGGAAAGAATTGTCATCTGCGTCTCGAAAGCGAACTCGTGTCGCGCGAGCACGCGACCGTGACCGTGCTCGACGACCGACTGGTCCTCGAGGACCTGGGTAGTCGCAACGGGATCTGCGTCGACGGTCAGCGAGTGGACGGGAGCATCGAGATCACTGGCGCAGCCACGATCGGAGTTGCGGACGTCCACATTCCCGTAACGCTCAGAAGCGACGTCGGAGGTCAGCAGCCGACGCAAACCGACCTCCGGGCGGTACGAATCGAGCGCAAGGTCGATGACTACGACGACGACGTGACGCTCAGGGCTTCGAGCTTCGAATTGCTCGGCCAGGTCGTCGAGAAGGCGCTCGCGCTCGGTCGCACCGACGAGGCGGAGCACCTTCTCACGGGTCACCTCGCGATGTTTCTCACGGAAGCGGAAAGCGGCATCAGTCAAAAGCCGAAGATCCGGACGTCCGCCGCCCGCCACGCGGTCTCCCTCGCGCGCGCCACGGGCAAAGCGGCCTGGGTCGACTACTGCTTCAAGCTCTACTTGGCAGCGAACGCCGTTGTCCCGCCAGAGATCGTCGACGAGCTTTATCACGCCGTCCGAAAGGCCCCGGCGGTGGATCGCCCTCTCTTACGGAAGTATTTGCTAGAAATGAAAGCCCAGACCGCGAACCTGACGCCGAACGACCGTTTCGCGCTTCAGCGGCTCGACGGGCTGATTCGACTGACGGGCCACCTCTAGGCTGGGCACGGTGGCTCGCGTCGCTGCCGATGCGTTCGCTCTGGCTCGGGAAAGCGTCGGCTTTGCGCGGCGCGGCATTTGTCGGTAATAACCGCGTTCCCCCAAAACGACCACGGGAAGCATTCAGCCATGACCATCATCGCCGCGTACCAAGGCATTCCAGGCGCCCACTCCAACGTCGCGGTGACTGCATATTTTGCCGGCACCGACGAGGAGCTCGAAGCCACCGGGGCGCCGACCTACCGCCAGGTGGCTACCGCCGTCATCACGGGCAAAGCCGACGTCGGCATTCTTCCTGTGGACAACGCCATCGCCGGCACCGTGCGGGACGGGTACGATCTCCTAGCTCAATACGACCTCCAGCCGCTGTGTGAAATCCAGTGGCGCATGGATCATCGGCTACTGGGCATCGAAGGCGCCGAGTTGAGCGGGATCCGCGAAGTGCTGGCACACCCCCTCGCCCTGGCGGAGTGCGGACGGTTTCTCGGAACCCTCGCCGGCGCGCGCATCATTCCTTCGGTGGACACCGGCGTTGCCGCCAAGGAGGTGGCAGAAGCGGGCGAACAGTCTCGTGCGGCTATCGGCCCGCCCGAGGCACGGAAGCTCTATTCGCTGACGGAGCTCGCTGCCAACGTCGCGGACCATCCGGAGAACTACACACGCTTCATTCTGTTCTGCTCCAAGGACGCTCGAGACGAGGTCCGGGCCCTGGGTTCTCGAACGCCAGCGGACAAGCGCAAGACTTCACTCACCTTCACGACGAAACACGAGCATGGCGCGCTCTCGCAGTGTCTAGCGGTACTGGCCGACGAGAACATCAACCTCGCCAAACTCGAGTCTCGCCCGAAGCTGGGCAAGACCTGGGAGCACCAGTTCTACGTCGACCTCGAAGGCGATTGTGAAGAAGAGCGCGTCAAGAATGCGCTCGAGAAGATGCGCCAACACACGACGAGTTTCCAGGTCATCGGGAGCTACGACATCGGCACCTCGCGCGACGAAGGTACCGAGGCCCCGCGCAAGGTCATCGTTTCTTCCGCTCCCAAAGAACGTCCCCCCCTACCAACGTCGGCGAAAAACTGGCCCAAGGCTGCGCGCAAGGAAACCACGACGCGGCTTTCGGTGGGTGGGGTGGTGCTCGGGGGCGACGAGTTCGTCGTGATTGCCGGGCCGTGTTCGGTGGAGTCGCAAGAGCAAGTCATGTCGACGGCCAAAGCGGTGGTCGAGCGCGGTGCGCGCATGCTCCGCGGCGGTGCGTTCAAGCCGCGAACCAATCCCTATTCGTTCCAAGGCCTCGGCTGGGAAGGCCTCGCGCTGCTCGCCGAAGCCGGACGCGCCACGGGCGTGCCCATCGTCAGCGAAGTCATGAGCCTCGATCAGGTGGAGCGAATGGCGCGCGAGACCGACGTTCTGCAGATTGGGGCGCGCAACATGCAGAACTACGACCTGCTGAAAGCGGTTGGGCGGACGGACAAACCCGTCCTCCTGAAACGCGGGCTGAGCGCGAGTCTCGATGAGCTCTTGGCGGCCGCCGAGTACGTGCTCGCCGAGGGCAACCCGCACGTCGCGTTGTGCGAGCGGGGTATCCGGACCTTCGAGACCGCGACTCGCAACACCCTGGATCTCTCGGCGGTGCCGGTTCTTCGGGAGCGGACTCACCTACCGATCATCGTCGACCCGAGCCATGGCGTCGGCGTGCGGCGATGGATCCGACCTCTGTGCCGCGCGGCGAAGGCCGTCGGTGCGCACGGAATCATGATTGAGGTCCACCCGAACCCGGAAGAGGCGATGAGCGACAAGGACCAGGCGCTCACGTTCGACGACTTTCAGGAAATCATGGACGACCTGGATCGTATTCCCTACGGCCCGTGAGACCGAGTTAGCCGCGGCATCAGCGGATGTCGACCAGCTCGAGGTCGAACACGAGCGTCGAATTCGGAGGAATCGTCGGCGGACGCCCCGCGGGGCCATACGCCTTGTCTGAGGGAATGGTGAGCTTGCGTTGGCCGCCCTTTTTCATCCCCACCAATCCCTCGTCCCAGCCCTGGATGACGCCTCCGGCGCCGAGCGTGAGCGAAAACGGAGCGCTACGATCGCGCGAGCTGTCGAACTTCGCACCGGTCTTGAAGAGCGTGCCCGTGTAGTGGACCGAGAGCTTGTCGCCCTTCTTGGCGGCGGGGCCCGTGCCCTCCTTGATGTCCTCGATCACGAGCTCGGTGGGCTCTTTGCCGGCGTCGTGAACCGGCTCCGGCACAGCAGCCGGCTCCGGAGCTTCCACTTCCTTCTTGACCGTTGCGGATGGCTTCGGCGGGGGCTCTGGTTCGGGAACCTTTTGTTCACATTGAACGAGCGCGAGTGAAATCACGACGAGCGGGAGGCCTTTCATGGGCCCGGAGCATAGATCACGACGGCGCGCGGAAGCGACCGCCCTGTTAGGCTGGCCGTCGATGAAGCGAGGCCGCCTAGTGCTCGGGCTCGCGTCGGTCGCGCTGCTCGCGTTCGGCGCGGCGATCGCCATCGGCAGCTTGAGCTCCGAAACCGACCCTTCCCCGGAACCTCTGGGCCCCGACGCCCGCCGCACTTCCGAACGACTCCAGGTGGTGGACGTGCACGTTCACCTCTCAGCGTCGGGCGTCGCTCGGCTCGAGCGACTGATGGAAAAATGGGGATTCGACCACGTCGTGAATCTCTCGGGTGGCCATCCGCTCCGCGGGCTGCCCGAACAGGTCGTCGCTGCCCGGCGGTCGGGCGGTCGCGTCACGGTGTTCGCGAGCCTCGCCTACGAGCAAGCGCAAGAACCGGGCTACGGGGTGCGCATGGCTCGCGCGCTCGAGATCGCCAAAGAAATGGGAGCGAGCGGACTGAAAATCGCGAAGGTTCTCGGGGTCGCTCTGCCGGCGCCCGACGGCGGGCTGATTCCGGTGGATGATCCGGAGCTCGACGTCGTGTTCGAGACCGCGGCCCGCCTCGGGATGCCGGTCGCGATCCACTCTGGCGACCCCAAGGCGTTCTGGGACCCCGTGGACAAGAACAACGAGCGCTTCGACGAGCTCAGTGCCCACCCTGGGTGGGCACTGCACGGCGAGCCCGTACCGAGCTTCGATGAAATCCTCGATCAACTCGAGCGACGCATCGCCAGGCATGCAAAAACGACCTTCGTGTCCGTGCATTTCGGCAACGATGCCGAAGAGCCGGAACGGGTAGCGCGCATGCTCAGGAAGTACCCGAACCTGTACATCGATACCGCAGCACGCATTCCCGAGATGGGTCGGCACGATCCGGAGAAGATGCGTGCTTTTTTCATCGAGTTTCAGGACCGCATCCTCTACGGGTCCGACCTCGGCGTCGGCCCCGGGAACACTCCGCTCTTCCTCGGCTCCGAAGGGACGGAGCCCGCCGGGAAGGAAGATGAAATTCGTTTCTTCACGGCTAGCAAGCGCTACTTCGAAACTGCCGACAAACAGTTCGACCACCCGACACCGATCCAAGGCAACTGGAAGATAGATGGGATCCACCTCCCCCGCGCGGTGCTCGAGAAGGTCTACTCGAAGAACGCCATTCGTGTGCTCGACCTGCAGCTTCCCGAATGACGTTTCAGGCCATCATTTTCTGAAACCAGGCCGAGCCGAGCAGCGCCTGTCCGCCGTCGACAACGATTGTCGTTCCGGTGATGAACGCACCTGACGGCGAAACGAGAAAGAGCATCGCGTCGCAAATCTCGTCGATGGTGCCCCATCTTCCAACGGGCATGATCTTCTGCATCGCTTCCTGTTCCTTCGGATCCTGAGGGGCCAGACGGCGCATACCCTCGGTGTCCCCAATGGGACCGGGGGCAACGGCGTTCACGCGAATCTTCGCAAAACCCCACTCGAGGGCGAGATCTTGAGTCAACTTGGCGATGCCAGCCTTGGCAGCACCCACGTGACACTGGAGCGGCGTGGGCACCCACGCCTGAGTCGCCGTGATGCTCACCATCGAGCCCCCGTCCTTGCTCATGGGCTCGAAAGCTGCCCGGCAAGCGTTGAAGCTCCCCAACAGGTCGATATCGACAACGGCTTTGAACCCGTTGGAGCTCATGCCGAGCGCGGGTGCCGGAAAGTTCCCGGCCGCGGCATTGATCAGGATGTCCAACCGCCCGAATTCTTCCGTCGTCTTGTTGATGGCCTTCTCGACGTCGTCGTAACTCCGCACGTCCCCCGAAACACCGAGCGCCTTGCCTCCAGTGCCCGAGATCGAGCCAACGACCTCGTCGAGCTTCTCTTGGCGGCGTCCGAAGATTGCGACCTTGGCCCCCTGCTCGACGAAGCGTTTGGCGATACCCGCGCCAATGCCGCTTCCGCCGCCTGTGATGAACGCGACCTTCCCGTCGAGCAAACCATCTTTGAATACGCTCATCGTCCGCCTTGCCCTTCCGTGGGCGACGGTGCGCCCGAAACTGCCGCGTCGATTATCTTTCGAGCTTCGTCGTCGCCGAACTCGAGCAGTCTCCAAAGTCGCTCGAGGAGCTGTGTTTCGGACTCGCTCTTCTCACCGTCAGCTGCGGCCAAGAGCGCGGCGTTGGTCAACAACAACTCGCGGTCGTCCGGGCTCAATTCCGTGAGCGGAATGTCGTCGAGAGTCCGTCTCGTTTTTGCGTATTCGAGAACTTCCGCCTCCTCGTCGTCGGTAGCGTCAAAGGCGACCAACATGCCTTCGAAAACCCCTGCCTCGGGCGCTTCGAGGTGCCCATCCGCCCAGGCGACGGCGACGAGCGATTTCACGACGTTCTTCTCGTTGGGTGTCACGCCGCGAGGATAACCAAAAAATGAAGGAATCAGCATACGATTCGCCGACATGGCTCCTCTGGTATTCTTCCGAGTCGGATGACGATCGCGACCGCGCGAGCTTTGCCGCACGAGCCGCTCGACACCACGGCCGACGTCGAGACTCCGGAGCACATTCGCTTTCGCTACCGAGTCGCCGGTCCAAGCAAGCGCGCGGTAGCGTACGGCATCGACACCCTGGTTCGGCTGACCATTGCGGTCCCGATCTTGATGCTCGGCGCACTCGGTGACGTCGTCGGTGGCGAGGGTTTCGGCATGGGGGTCCTCTTCGTGTTCTTGTTCGCGCTCGAGTGGGGATACTTCGTCGTGCTGGAAACGTTGATGGGCGGCCAGTCGCTCGGTAAGCGCGCATTGGGTTTGCGAGTCGTCAAACAGGGTGGATTCCCACTCAGCTTCGGCGACAGCGTGCTTCGCAATCTGTTACGTGCCGCGGACCTGCTACCGGGCATGTACGCCATCGGCGTGGTGGTCATGAGCGTGGACCCCTACTTTCGCCGCCTTGGTGACATGGTCGCCGGCACTCTCGTCGTCTCCGAAATCCCTTCGAAAGTCGCCAATCCGCTCGAAATTTCTCCCCCGCCACTCGAAAAAGAGCTCGCCCGGATCCCGCAGCGGCCGCCGGTCTCGCCGGCGGAAATCGAAGCCATCGAGCTCTTGCTGCGTCGCATCGGGCAGCTGAGCCACGCGCGAGAGGAGGAGCTCGCGGGCATGATCGCGCCAATCATCGCCCACCGAATGCGTGCACGTTATCGCGACCCGGTACGATTTCTCGCCCTCGTATACCACCGCGCCACCGGAAGACGATCGTGAGCGAAACCCAAGACGAATTCGTGGCAGCACGCGGAGACCGATGGCGCGAGCTCGAAACCTTGCTGCGACGCGGGAAAGAGCTCCACCGCCTTCCTCCAGCGTCGATTTCTCGAATCGCTTCGCTCTACCGAGTGGCTTGTTCGGATCTCATGCGGGCGCGGAGCCTAGGCTGCAGTCCCGACGTGGTGGCCCACCTCGATGGACTCGCTAGCCGCACGCACAACGCACTCTACGCGCCACGGCCCTATCGGCTCGACGCCGCATGGCACCTGCTCTCGCGCGGCTTTCCACGCACGCTGCGAAAGAACTGGAGGTTCCTCGTCGTCGCAACTTTCTTGTTCGCGTTTCCCTTCGTCGTCGGGATTGCCGGCTCGCTGACTTCGGCCGAGTTCGCGCGAGGGGTACTGCCCACGTCGATGCTCGAACAGATGGCGGAGAACTATGCGGAAGGGTTCGAATCCGGTCGCGGGGGCGGACAGGATTCGGCGATGGCGGGTTTCTACGTGTACAACAACGTCGGCATCGCGTTTCGTTGTTTTGCGACAGGCATCCTGTTCGGCGCGGGCAGCGTCTTTTTCCTGGTCTACAACGGCCTCATCATCGGCACCGTTTTCGGCTACGTCATGACCCAAGGGGGCGGAACGAACATCCTGACGTTCACGTCGGGTCACGCGCCATTCGAGCTCACCGCCATCGTGATCTCGGGCGCAGCCGGCATGCAAATGGGCTACGCCCTGGTCGACACTGGCGGACGGACGCGCCTCGGCTCGCTTCGCTCCCAATCCAAAGAGCTCGTCGATCTCGTGGTCGGGACGGCAGTGATGCTCGTCATCGCGGCCGCGATCGAAGGATTCTGGTCGCCGTCTTCGGTGTCCCCGGAGGTCAAGTGGGCTTTCGCGGGGTGCAGCTGGCTGGCGGTGTTCGCCTACTTCATCTTGGCCGGACGCTGGTCTTCCGACTCCGAACGCGGGCGATTCGATCGCCGCCCGGGCTCGGAGCGCTTCAGCCTTCCGCCCGAATGGACGGAACGCGCATGAACCTCGAAAGGGCAGCCATCGTGCTGAGACAGCGCTCGACCCTCGAGGGCCTGGATCTCGCGGTCCGTTTCGTCTTGTCGCTGGACCTCAGCTTGTACGTCAAGGTCGGCGCAGTGCTGCTGTCTCCTTGTCTCGTTCTTTGCGCGCTGGCGAGGTACTGGGGGCAGTGGTCGTGGTGGTGGGTATGGCTTCTCGCGTGGTGCTTGGCAACGCTCATGCAAGGCGCGTTCACCGTCGTCGCCGGCCGCCTGATGTTCTCCGAGGACATTTCTGGCAGGACGCTCTGGCGCGAGCTTTCTCGGAAGCTGCCGTCTTACATCGGCGCCCTCCTCGTCACGCGTGTCGTCTTGGCGCTCGGCTCTTCTTTGGTGCTGCTCGCTCCACAGTCCTGGGCGCGCGGCGCCTTCGTCTACGAGGCCGTGCTGCTCGAGGGCGCCGGAGCGCGCGAAGCGAGCCGCCGAGCCGCTCGTTTCGTGCGCTATCACGTGGGTCACACGCTCGGCATGCTGGTGGCGCTGGTGGGACTTCAGATCGGTTGCGTCGTGGTCTTCGAGTATCTGGGGCAAGGCCTCGTCGAATTCGTGCTGCAGCTCGGCAAACCCTTCGGCGACTTGTTCGACGACGGCGGCTCATTGTTTGCCCTGGCGGGGCTATTCGTCAGTGTTCCGTTCTCCGCGACGGCGCGATTTTTGAGCTACATCGACGCGCGCACTCGCCGCGACGGCTGGGACATCCAGGTGCGCTTCGCCGCGATCGACACCAAGGAAGACGCGAGATTCGCATGAGACCGGGCCCGGCCTTCATCGTCATGTCGCTGCTCGCGAGCTCAGCCGCGGCGGAGCCCGACGTCAAAACAGACGACGACGACGCCGTCGAATTTTTCGACATCGACGGCGGAGTCGAGCTGGCTCCAGGTGCCTGGCCCGATGGCGACGTCGGCGATGGATGGGTGACCGTCTCGAAAGAGGAAATCGATCAAACGCTCGGGCGAACCTTCAGCGCCGCGCGGTATCCATTCTGCAACGACGGCGAGTATCGTGTCCCTCGCCGTGACCGATACCTCTGCGATCTCGCCGACGAGGCGAAAAATCGGTGTCCCGAATTCCAGAAGACTTGCCAGCGCCTCGGCGCGGCGGCCACGGGCTCCGAAGAAAGGCGACGACCGCCGGATGCTCAGAAACCCGACGAGGAGCTCCGAATCAGCAGTAGTCTTTCGTCCCTTGCTCGAGTCATCTTTTGGACGCTGCTCGCTCTGGGGCTCTTGGCACTGATCGTCGCGATCGCGAGAAATTTCCGAAGCCGTGAGCGCCCGGGAGCGGATGCAGGCGACGAGCCCTCAACGGACGACGACGGCGTCGCGCGCACCCCGGCGCCGCCACGCGAAACCGACGTCGATCGCCTACTGGCCCGCGCCCGCGAAGCGGCGGGTCGAGGCGCCTACGACGTGGCGATCCGCGACGCCTACTGGGCGGCGCTGCGCCAGCTGGACCGGAGCGGCGCCATCCAAATCGATCCGTCTCTGACGAACGGTGACTATGTCAGGGGGCTAGAAGAGCATCCAGCAACCCAAGACGATCTCCGAGCGGTAGTTCGAGCAGTGGAACGCGTTCAATTCGGCAGTGCGCCGCCGTCCAAAGGCATGTTCGACGACGTTCTCGGTCGCGTCGTTCCGCTTTTGCATCGGACGTCTCTCTTGCTCGTGCTCGTCGTGGCGCTCGTCAGCTCGACCGGTTGCGGGGCGTTCGACGACCTCGGTGAGAGCAAGGACGCATCGGGTTTTTCTCACGCCCCTGGCGGATACGCGGCACTCGCTGAAGTCATGCAAGCGCACGGAGCTCGACTTCGTCATCGAATTCGTGACTTCGACATCATCCACCCGGAAACCCGCATGTTGATCATCGTGGATTCTGAACCGTCGGAATCCGACTGGGAAAGCATTCTCGAATGGACTCGTCTCGGACACACCCTCGTCATCGCCACCGACCCCGGACCTGCACGAACCGAGCTGGGCGCCGAACGCGCGATGCAACCGTGTCGCGGTGAGCTCTTGCTCGACGAAGCGTATCGCTCGAGCGCCTGGTTCGGCCCCAGCACACTTTCGACAGTCCCCGACCCCACGCTGGCCATCGACACCTCTTCATGGTGGCCGCTTGTGACCTGCGGCGGCCACCCGTACGTGGCGGAGCGCTCGCTAGGCGAGGGGCGCGTGGTGATGTTTGCAAGCTCCGTGCTTCTTTCGAACGCGGCACTAACGGTCGCGGACAACGCGTACGTGGTCTACGGCTTCCTGAAGCCGCCTCCGGATTTCGGCTCCGACGACGCGACGCCAGTCGAGTTGGTCGACGAAGTGACTGGCAGCGGCGCAAGAACGCCCCTCGACTCGGTAGCCAATGGGCGCCTGCTTCCGCTTCTTGTTCAGATCGTGCTCGTCATGCTCGTCTTCGGTCTGTGGCGGGGAGTTCGTTTCGGACGACCGCGGGACCCGCCGACGCGCTCGCGTAGAAGGTTCGAGGAGCACGTGCGTGCGCTCGGCGCGATCTACGAAAAAGCTGGCGCGAGCAAGCTGGCGCTCGCCGCCTACGGAGCGTGGGCCGTCGAATGGCTCCGTGCCCGTGCCAACCCGGGAGCCGAGGCGTCGCTCAGCTCACTGTCAGAGGCGATAGCGCGACGAACCGGCCGGGATGAGCACGAAGTCACCCGGATCCTCGTCGGCGCGATGACCGCGCGTGACGAAGAGGGCTCCGGCGAATCTCCAGAGGACTTGCGGGCGTTTCGCGAGATACAGTCGCTGCTCGCCGAGCTTGGAGGGACCCAGTGAACGTCGAACGATTGAGCGAGCGATTTCATCGTGTGGTCGACGAAGTCTCCCGAGTGCTCGTCGGACAACGACCCGTAGTCGAACACGCGCTCTACGCCGTGCTCGCCGGCGGACACGTGCTCGTCGAAGGAGTCCCCGGACTCGGCAAGACGCTCCTCGTGCGTTCGCTCTCGCACGTCGTCGGGGCCACCTTCAAGCGCATTCAGTTCACACCAGATCTCATGCCCAGCGACGTCACCGGCGGAAATATCTACAACCAAAAGGAAGGGGACTTCGTCTTCGTCCCCGGTCCGGTTTTCACCCAATTGCTCCTCGCCGACGAGATCAACCGTGCACCGGCGAAAACCCAGTCGGCGCTGCTCGAAGCTATGCAGGATCGCAGCGTCACGGCGGATGGCGTAACCCGAGCTCTGCCGAACCCGTTTCTCGTCATCGCCACCCAGAATCCCATCGAATCTCAAGGCACCTATCCGCTGCCCGAGGCCCAACTCGATCGGTTCCTCCTCAAGGTGGACGTGCAGCATCCGAGTCGCGACGTCGAAAAACGAGTCCTTCAGAACTACGTCGCCGGCTTCCATCCCTCGGAGCTCGAAAAGGTCGGGCTCGAACGCGTTCTGAGTGTCGAGGAGCTTCTCGAAATGCAGTCCGCCCTGACCGGCGTCCGAGTCGACGACGCGATTCTCGACTACGTGACCGACATCATCGCGCGCACGCGGCTCCATCGCTCGGTCTACCTCGGCGCGTCTCCGCGCGGGTCGATCGGTCTGCTGACGACCGCGCGGGCGAGAGCCGCCACCGATGGGCGAGACTACGTCGTGCCTGACGACGTGAAGTTCCTCGCCCCGGCCGTACTGCGCCACCGAATCGTGCTGCACCCCGACGCCGAGCTCGAAGGCATGAGCACGGACGACTGCATCGAGTCGATTCTGCGCGAGGCCACGGTTCCGAAGACCGCGGCATGATCCCGACCGGCCGCTTCGTCCTCTTGCTCTTCGTTCCGCTTTTTCTGGCGACGATCACGCTCGTCGACCGCACCATGCTCGTGCCGATGGTCGCGGCAGACCTGGGCCTCGTGGCGATCGCCGGAATCGACGCGCTGCTGGCGCTCCGGCCGCGAGTGACGGTGGCTCGCGAGGCGGCGGACGTGTTTTCAATCGGCCGAGCAAATCCGGTCAACCTTCGCGTCCGTTCGACGGCGGGACGACGACTCGACGTCGCTCTCAACGACGACTTGTTCCCCGACGCGGTCGCGGTGGGGCTGCCGCTCGAGGTCACGCTGCCCGCTCGGGGTACGGCCACCGCGAGCTATCAGATCGAGCCGCGCCGACGCGGCAGCTACGAGCTGGGCGATCACTATGTGCGGTACCAGTCTCCGCTCGGCCTCTGGCGACGCCAGCTTCGACAGTCGAGCAAGCACAAGGTGCGCGTATATCCCGACCTTCAGCAAATTCGTACTTACGAGCTCTTGGCACGCCAGGATCGTGAATACGCGTTCGTCCGGGCCATGCGGCTCAAGGGCGGGGAGAGTGAATTCGAGCGCCTGCGCGACTACACCCGTGACGACGAGTTCCGTTCGATAGATTGGAAATCCACTGCTCGTCGCGATCGATTGACCGCCCGGGAGTACCAGCTCGAGAGCAACCAAAACGTCATGTTCGCGCTCGAGGCCGGCCGTCTCATGACCGCCGAGGTGGGTGGCTTCTCGTACTTCGACCACGCCCTCAACGCGATGTTGATGTTGGGCCACGTTGCCGCAAGAGCGGGAGACCGCGTCGGTTTTCTCGGTTTCGACGACGCCGTCCGCCGATTCGTGCCACCCGAGTCCGGTATGTCCGCGTCAGCAGCGCTGATTCGCTCGAGCTACGACATGCACCCGAAGCTCGTAGAACCCGACTTCGACGGAGCTTTCGAGCAAGTGGCTCTACGCGTGCGCAAGCGTTCTCTGGTGATCCTGGTCACGCAGATCGTGGATGCTGCGGTTGCAGAAGTCGTCGTTCGGCGGACCCGCGGCTTGGTGCGGCGACACCTACCGCTGATCGTCGTCTTTCGTGACACCGACGTCGAGAGGTTGCTCGAATCCCCCGGACCGAGGAAAGAAGACGTCTACGTCGCCGGCGCCGCCGCGGAGCTCGTGCGGTGGCGCGCCGGAGTCGTGAAGGAGCTGACGCGTGCCGGCGCGCATGTGCTCGAAGTCACTCCTGGAAATCTCACGAGCGCGGTCATCAACCGCTATCTCGAGATTAAGGCGCGGCACCTGCTCTGAACCTCATGGGCTCCGAGGTCGGGAGGTCGGGTGGCGGCGGTCAAACCGCCCCCCGACTTTGCCTTTTCCCGGGCTCCGGCCCGAGAGTCTCAGTAGCGGTAGATCTCGGGTTTGTACGGGCCCTCGACCGGAATGCCGAGGTACTCGGACTGTTTCGGAGTGAGCGTGTCGAGCTTGACGCCGAGCTTGCCGAGGTGGAGCCGAGCGACCTTCTCGTCGAGCTCCTTGGGCAGAAGGTGCACGTCGATCTCGAACTTGTCCTTGAACAGAGCGAGTTGGGCGAGCACCTGATTCGTGAAGCTCGAGCTCATCACGAAGCTCGGGTGCCCCGTCGCGCAACCCAGATTCACGAGGCGACCGCGAGCGAGCATGATGATCTTCTTGCCGTCCGGGAAGATGAAGTGATCGACCTGGGGCTTGATGTTCTCTTCTTTGATTTGCGGATCTTTGACGAGCGAGGCGATGTCGATCTCGCTGTCGAAGTGACCGATATTGCACACGATGGCCTCGTTTTTCATCGCCTTCATGTGCTCGTAATTGATGACGTCGCAACATCCCGTCGAGGTGACGAAAATGTCACCGAGCGGAGCGGCCTCATCCATCGTCACGACCTGAAAACCCTCCATCGCCGCCTGGAGCGCGCAGATCGGATCGATTTCGGTCACGAGAACTCGAGCACCGAGCCCCTTGGCGGCCTGGGCACAACCCTTTCCGACCTCTCCGAAGCCGGCGACGACGCACACCTTGCCGGCAAACATCACGTCGGTCGCACGCTTGATGCCATCGGTCAGCGATTCACGACAGCCGTAGGTGTTGTCGAACTTGCTCTTGGTCACCGAGTCGTTGACGTTCATCGCCGGGCACTTGAGCGTGCCGTTCTTGGCCATGTCGTACAGGCGATGCACGCCCGTCGTCGTTTCCTCGCTGAGACCACGGATCGGGTCGCTCCCCTCGAACATCTCGGGGTGCTTCTCGTGCACGATGGCCGTGAGGTCGCCGCCGTCGTCGAGGAGCATGTTCGGGGGTTTGCCGCCCTCGAATGCGCCGAGTTGCTTCTCGATGCACTCGTCGTACTCCTGCTCGGTCTCACCTTTCCAGGCGAACACCGGCACCCCGGTTTTTGCGATAGCGGCTGCCGCGTGATCCTGCGTCGAGTAGATGTTGCAACTCGTCCAAGTCACCTCGGCGCCGAGCTTGACCAACGTTTCAATCAACACCGCCGTCTGGATGGTCATGTGTAGGCAGCCGGCAATTCGGGCGCCCTTCAGTGGTTGCTCCGCGGCGTACTCCTCGACGAGCGACATGAGGCCTGGCATCTCCGTCTCGGCAATGTCGATCTCCTTGCGACCCCATTCGGCGAGTGAGATGTCCTTGATTTGGTAGGTGGGACCCACCTGGGTCGGAACCGCGGTCTTCGCGATGACGGGTTCGCTGTTGCCTGCATGTTGAACGCTTTGTGCCATGTTTCGTTCCTCTTCTTTTCGGCTTTCCAATGCCGACTGGTTCCGGGCGACGCAATCGCCGCGCCAATTATCACGCTAGGCCGCAGCAGGCGACCGTTTTGACCTACTCGACTTGCTGGCCACCATGACCTGCCACACGAGGTGACGGTCGGGGCCGTCGCCGGTGCATCCGGCAGGAACCGAACGAACCGACGTCACACTCAACCCCGCCCCCGCGGCGAGCTGTTCGAGCTCCTCGCGGTCGAAACCCATCCACACGTCCGCTTGCTGTTCTCGGAACGCTTCGTCGTCGTAGCTGCCGTAGTCGAGCACGACGACGCGACCGGCGGACCCGAGGAGCCCGGCGAGCGCCCCGAGCGTGCGCTGGGGTTGTGCCGCATGATGAAGCATCCTCGCAGCAACGACGACGTCGGCGCCGGACCCGACGGCCGCACGGATTTCCGCGCCATCCACCTCTCCGCAAACCAGTTCGACGTTGGCGTAGCTTCGCTGCCGCACCAGATGTCGTGCGCGCTCGATCTGCGCCTCGCTCCGGTCGAGAGCGACGACGCGTTCGAACAGAGGGGCGAGAACGTCGAGGGAACGACCGTCTCCGGCTCCCGCATCCACGGCCAGCTTCCTGCCGTCGAGCACCGACCCGAGCGCCATGAGGTACGCCGGGAGCTCGGAAGCGACCGGGGGCACTCCGGACGGTTTCGAGGGTTTGGAGAAGAACTCTCGGGTCCTCACGTCCCGCGCGCGTACGACGTCTTTGACGCGTTCGAGGCTGCCGTCTGCCGCACACAACTCGCGCCCAGTGCGGAGCGCGTCGCTGACGACGGCGTCGTCGACCGCATGCACGGCGAAACGCACCAGCGAGCGAGTGCCTTGTCGCCGCACTTCGAGCAGCCCGGCTTGACGAAGCGGAGCGGCGTGGCGCGAAACATTCGGTTGGCTCTCACCAAGCAGCTCGGCGATTTCTCCCATCGCGAGCTCCTCGTCGGCGGCTATCGCGAGCAAACGCAGACGCACCGGGTCGCTCAAAAGCCGATAGAGCTGCCACCTGGAGTCGACGCCGGAAACTTGTGCCGAGGCCACACGCATATATGTGCAAGATTTCGCATAAATGCAAGCATGATTTTTTCGGGTATTTCTGGGTATTTGTAACCGCGACCGTAGGCCAATCGGACGTCGCACACGTCAGCGCTCGCGGTAGACTGCCTCTATGGCGGACCGATTTCGCCGGTTCGACGAAGCCTACTATCACCGCTACTACGAGAACCCGAAAACTCGGGTTTTCACGCCGGAGCAGCACGCCTCGCTTTGCGAGTTCATTCTGGGATTCGCGGCGTGGAACGGCATCGAAGTCAAAAGCGTTCTCGACATCGGTGCCGGCATCGGGTTTTGGAAACAGTGGCTCGCAAAGAACCGGCGTGGGATCAAATACACGGGCACCGAAGTCAGTCAGGTGATGTGCAAGCGCCTGGGCTTCCTGCACCGTGACATCGCGCGCTGGCGCGATCGCAAGAAGCACGATCTGATCGTGTGCCAGGGAGTGCTGCAGTACTTGCCCGATCCCGACGTTGCCCCCGCCGTCGCCAACATCGCCGCCATGGCGACGGGCCTCGTCTACGTCGAAGTGACGACTCGAACCGACCTCCGGGAGCGCTGCGACGAAAGCCGCACAGACACCGACATTCATATTCGCAACGGCTCGTATTACCGGGGCATCCTCGCCAAACACCTATCGAACGTCGGCTGCGGCCTTTGGTGGGCAAAAGATCGCGAACCGCCCTTCTTCGAGCTCGAGACTTGTACCGCGAGCAAGTGAGCCCCGACGCTCGACCGTTCTCAGGATCGCCATGGCAGACTTCAAGAACAGCGCGCGCGCAGTGCTCAGCATCGTCCTCGTGGGCGCCACGATCCTCGGTGCCGTGAACGTCTTCTCCGACAACAAGGACATCAAAGCCCTCGGAGAAGAGGCCGCCTGCGGGAAAGCTGGATGCTCGGTCACCCTCACGCGCGAGTCACGCAACCCCATCAAGCAGTCGTTCACGTTCCAGGTGAGCACGAGCCCGGTGAAGACCGTCAACGTGGATTGCGAGCGGCAGTACCTGTTGCTCGGCGACTACGGCTGCGCTGTCGCGCCCTAGCGACGCCGCACCGGAGCTTCAGACGATCTCGACGCCGATTCTTCGTCGGAGGTCGCCGTACTCGTCGCTGATGGCGAACGCGAGCAGGTCGTCGAGCTCCGCAGCTGGCTCGAGCTCACCCGGGAACTGTTCGATCATCTTGGCGGCTATCGCAAGATCGCCGCAGGCCAACAAGCCGGCCCGCGCAGCCGCGCGGTGAACCGAACCTCGCCATTGCACGACGCGTCTTTTAGCCTTGCTGGGATCGAATCTCTCGACCAGCGCGTCCAGCTTCGCCCGCTGCTCGTCGTCGAGACGGCGACCGAGCTCTGCGGACAGCGTCGCCGCCTCGGTTCCCAATGACTCCGGGGCGCTGGACTCCGAGCCCCCCGCCGCCAGTGCAGCGACGAAAACCACCGCGACGTCGCGAACCGCGGGATAGAACACCAAGAGCGAGTGTTCCGGGCGCTGCAAAGTCAGATGCCGGGACCACAGGAACGCCAACTCCGGCACGGCGAGTCCTTGCGCCAACGCCTTTGACACCACGGTGGTCGGCACTTTGGAAGGGAGCGCCCTGATTGGCGCTTCTGCATCCGGAACGAGATGAAGCTCCGGCGGCGCGACTCCGATCAGTCGAGCCGCCCAGGTCAGGCTGCGCGTCAACGTGGCAGTGCTCGAGTCGAGATCCTGCCGGGTCTCGGGACCGATCGTCGGGAGCCCAGCGCGGGCTGCTTCGACTTTCACGGCTGCGGCGGCGGTCGACACAGCTTCGAAAATCGTCGCGACCGCAGCGTCGCGACCGCGCCAAAGCGCCCCACTTTGCCAGTCGTCCTCGGTGAGGGTCGCGGTCGCGGCCAGCGGCCCTTCGGGACGATGCTGATCGGCCACCAGCGATTCGTTGATGTCGGCTTCTCCGAGAAAATCGAGCACGGCGCTGGCCCGCCAAGCCGCATCCACGCGCTTTTCGAGCTCGAACAGCCAAAGGGCGCGGCGGTGCACGTCCGCAACTCGCGGCGCGTGCTCGGCCGCTCGCTGGAACTGGGCGGTTGCTTTATCGAGATTGCCCGTCACCTGATGGAGCTCACTCAGCCAGTAGCGGGTTTCGACGTCCGCGGGATTGAGAAAGACGGCGCGCTCGAAGGTCCGGCTCGCGCCCTCGATGTCGTCGAGGCGATCGCGATAGAGCATGCCGAGACTCTTGGCGAGTTGGAAACCCACTTCGGGTTCGGGCGTGCGTTCGAGAACCGACTCGTAGGTTTCCGCCAGGTCGATCCAGCGCTTTCTCTTCCCCAAGAGACTGGCGACGAGCTCGAGCGCCTCGAGCGCGCTCGGGTCGGCCGCAAGGGCACCCTTGGCGAGGTCGATCGCATCCTCTTTGTTGGGGAGGTGGTCGAGGACCGCTTTGGCCGCTGCGGTGAGCACTCGAGCCTTCGACGCTGCATCGTCGTCGTAGGCGTCGGCGAGCCGGCGCCGGGTCGCAACGGCGGCGGCGAATCGCCCGAGCTCCTCTTGCACCCACACGTAGCGCTCGAGGGCCGCAGTGTCGTCGGGCCGAAGCGCGAGCGCCTCGTCCAGAACCTCGGCGCCGCGGCGAGAATCGTGGGCTTCATCGAACCACAGTTGCGCGATGTCGATGAGCACGTCGAAACGTCGATCAACGTCGCCCACGACTTCGAGGCGCCGGCGGTAGAGTCGATCGAGTCGGGCGTAGTCCCCCGCCCGGCGGACGAGATCGGCGACCGCACTGAACGCTTCGCGATGCATCGGCTCGATGGCGAGAGCTTTGTCGTAATTGTGGATCGCTTCGACTTCTTTGCCCGCCCCGAGTTTCGCGTGACCCATTGCGACGTAGATGCCGAGCTTGGCCGGCTTTCCGCCGGCCAAGAGAAGCGCCTTCTTGTAGTCCGCCACCGCGAGGTCGAACTGCCCCTGATCTCGGTTCAAATTCCCCGATGCAACGAGTGATTCGACCGTCGGTGGCACGACGGCCCGATGCTGGCCGGACCGGCTGGACGCTGGTTTTGGTGGCGCTCGGGACGAAAGCGGCGCCGAGCTCGGGGGGGCACTCTCAGGCCGAGACTCGACGTCTGGTTCGGGCGCGGGCGCGCCGAGCGATCCGGCCACGCGGCGGCCACCGACCGTCATTTCCAAGTCTCCCACGTGGCCGAAGAAACCCGTCGCTGGGAGCTCGTGGAATCGTTCTTCGTCCGCTCGCATCGCCTCGTACAACTCGGCGAGCGTGACGCGGCGGTCGCGATTGCCGTCGCTCGCACGTTCGAGCGCAAGCAGAAACAACCTGGTGAAGAGCGATGGTCCCGACGACACCGTCGCGTCAGCTGGTCGAGCGCTCGCCAGGAGCTGAATGTTCGACCCTTCGGAGCACACCGCATCACGGATCGCCGAAAGCACCGTCACGGACTGTCCGATCTCGTCAGCCCCGGCCCGGTGCGCCACATCGACGACGACCGCAACGCGCGATGCCGAGTTGCTCAGAAGCCGAGAGAGCCGATCGAACCCGAGCTTGCCACCGCGGCGGGTCGCGAGCAGCAGAGCAGCCGCGTCTCCCTCGACGTCGACGTACCCGGATATGTAGACGAGCAGAGAGCCTCCGTCGTCGCCCCCCTCGAGCGCATCAGCGAGCTGTCCCTCGAGCTTGCTCGTGATGCCGAGCTTGACGGCGTCGAAACCCGTATCGAGCTCGTTCAATCGATCAGTGAGCAGCCTCCCACTCGACGACGGGATCTCCGCCAGACGCGGGTGACGCGAATAGGTCGAGGCGATGACGAACGCGCGTCGCATGTCCGGACGCTTCAATGAAGGACGGCATCGGCCCGCAGCAAGCGGTGCACGATTCCTTTCATCTCGGGCACGTCGTCGGCGTCTGGAGCGAGCATCATGTACCGCTCCAGATCAGCGACGGCGGCGCGTGGCGCCCCCATCTGCGCTTGCAACAATCCACGATCCCGCACTTCGCTCAGCGAGTCCGGAACCAGGGTGACGATGCGATCCAAAACCAAGAGCAGATTCGAATACTCGCCGCGCGACGCGTAGATTCCTCGTAGGTTGAGGAGCATCCTCCCGACGATCTGCCGCACGCTGGCCGGGTTTAGCACCGACGTCGGCAGCGGAGTCGAGGCCGCGGTGGCTTGCCGCCACAAACGTTCGAGCGCGTCCTGGTCGAGCACGTCTCCGGATCCGAACGGATCGACGAGGATGCGCTGGTCCTCGCCTCCGACAGCGATGAGAAAATGTCCTGGGAAGCTGACGCCGTGGGCGATGACACCCGCTCGACGAGCGATCTCCACGTAGAGCACTCCGAGTGAGATCGGAATTCCGAGGTGTCGATCGAGCACTTGGTCGATGAACGAGTTGCGAGGATCGTAGTAGTCTTCCTCGTTGCCGCGGAACCTGTGGCGAGAAAACAAGTGTGCGGACACCTCCGCAGCCTGCAGCGTCGGCTCGAGCCTCGAAAGTACCTCCGGGGCCAGCGGCTCGGCCAACTCGTCGAAGCGAGCTCGCTCCGCAGCGAAATCGAGGCCCGGATGGGCGTCCATGGCGACCAACAGAGCGCCTGTCAGTAGGTCGAGCTCGGAGTCGGGTTGCGCGGCATACTCTTCGAATTCCACAACTCGGCTAGTATAGCGGCCGGTCCCCGGTGTTGGGCGGCGACCGCCATACGAAACGACAGGGACGCACCTCGAGCTCACGCCGATGCGTGAAGTATTCTGCGGGCAGCGCTCAACCGAGGATCGAGGCGGAGCGCGCTGGTAGCGGCCCGTCGGGCATCGGCGTGCCGTCCGAGCTCCGAATAGACAAAAGCGAGGGTGCAGTAGATCCCGCTGAGCGCGGGATGACGAGGTCCGAGGGTGAGGCAGAGCCGACACAGGACGGGCAGCGCCTCGCGGTATCCGCCGGTGAGCAAGTGCTCGGACGCCAGCGCGTGAAGCGCGAGGGCGCCTCGTCCACTCGCTGGCGGGGGCCGCACCTTGGTGACGCCGGGACCGATCATCGTCGTGGTGCGTTTCATGCCAGCTCGGCCGGGGTCGGTTCAAGTTTTGGTCTGACAGGAAATGTCACACCGTGACGGAAACCGTTCTGTCACCCGCCGCGGGGCGAAAAACCGCTGCCTGGCATTGCGACCCTCGTCCGGGGAAATCCCCACGGGTACAATGCCGCTCATGGCCGACCTCGCGAGCGTCGAGCTCTCGGGAGCCGCCCGCCGAACCGTCGCCAGGTATGCCGCGGGGGGCGTCGCCGACCGCTACTACGTGAGGATCAAGCTCGCCACGGATCCCGTCGTCGGCTCGCTGGCGGAGCTCGGTCCATTCGGCAACACCATCGACGCCGGAGCGGGACGCGGCCAGATGGGGCTTTTTCTACTCGAGGCCGGCCTGGTATCAGAGCTCACGGGTTTCGACTGCGACCGGCGAAAGGTCGCGGTCGCCGAAAAAGCCGCGAACGGCGACGCCTCGTTCGCAGTCGGGGATGTAGGCGAAACCGATTGGCCAATGGTCGACACGGTGCTTATGATTGATGTCCTGCATTACGTGCCACCGGCGACGCAGGCCGACGTGGTTCTCCGCGCGGCCCGGGCGCTTCGGCCGGGCGGGCGCCTCCTCATTCGCGAGTCCGACGCCCGCGCCCGCGGCAGCTGGATCACCCGAGTGACCGAGCGCCTTTCGGTTTGGACCGGCTACAACGAGGGGCGAGGTACCTATCTCGAAGGCGCGGGGGCGCTTCGGGGCGTCGTCGAGTCGACCGGACTACGGTGCTCGACCGAGCGCGTGAGCACCAAAGCCCTTTCGGACTTCCTGCTGGTCGGCCATCGCCCCCATTGACGCGGGGCCTCGAAACGCCCCCCTCCCCTCCGCGGCATCTCCAGCCGATTGGAACCGTTGCCGTTTACCGCCGCCAGTTCCAGTCGGGGCGAGTGGATTCGAACCACCGACCCCTTGACCCCCAGTTCGATGCCTGGCGACATGGAGGCGCAAAGCGTGGAAAAACAAGCCGTGTCGTGCGCGTCCATGCTCCTCAAGGCGAATGATGGCCCACTCCGCGAGCCCAAAGTGGGCCAAGATCTCACCGTGGGGTGTGACGGTCCGGGGAGCCCCAGCGCGCGTCGAGCACGAGTCCCCACCGATGCGCTGACGGCCGCTACCATCGACGGTAATGGCGTGAGCAAGTCGAGCAATGCCGACGCCCATGAGGTGACGCTTCTGGCTGCGCTAAGGGGGGCGACCGAGGAGAAAGACTACGGCCTCGCGGAGCTGGTCGCGAATCGTCTCAGGTCGCGTCAGGTCTCACGAGCGCGAGCGGGCGTCGTCGACTTCGAAGTCGGGCGTGAGAGGCGAAACCCGGTCGCCGAGCCACCCGCATCGGCCCCAATCGATCCGTGGGGCGCCAGGGCCCCCTCGCTGTCTTCGAGATGCCCCGACGATCTGCGCTCATTCGTTGAGAGCTACGTGACCCCGACCTGCGCCCGCCGCGACGTCGGAGCACTTTCCCCCCAACGGGCTGACGAGCTGCTCACGGTGTCGCTCAGGGCCCGTGCGGACGGGCTGGTGCGCGCACTGGGTTTTTCGGGTCGGCATCGCAATTGACCGCGCAACGCCGGTTCGCCAAGTTGAATCGCCCCTGTGTTGGCTGCTTGCGTCGTCCGCACCGGGATCGCTGAAGTATCGTCGAAGCACAAGATCGTGCCGCACGTCATCGCGAGCATAATCGCGGCTGCGGCGAGAGCGCTCGTTGAACGTCTGACCGGGCGGGTGCGGGGCCTCGACCCGCAACGGGGGACAGGTTCCGTACAGGACAGGTGGCCGCCGCCGGCGTCGCCACCTTCGCCACCCCCGCCCGCGTCGCCCAACCCCCCGAGATGACGGGGCTCGCGCCCTGGCACGGCGCTCGCGATGTGCCCGCGTGTGGCTGCCCACCTCACGCACGCTCGGCACCCGGAACCGCCGCAGAATCATCGCCAAGAGCGCCACGACGACTACGCTCGCCACCAGCCCGAAGAGACCGTGCTCTACCAAACGGTGGCCGAGCACTGGCCGACGTTTCGAGAGCGCGCCGAAGAAG
>JAJDAH010000337.1 GCA_029261965.1 Polyangiaceae bacterium | reverse complement strand
GAGTGGTGGATCCTGCCGGCGGGTGATTGGGGTGCGGATGCGGCGCGGGGTCGTAGGTCGGGTTGTAGACGGGCGCAGTGTATGTCGTCTCGTCGTAGGTGACGGTAGGTGCCGGCGCGACGTCGGGAATGGTGTTCGGATAGCGGTCGACGGGCGGGACCGGCGGAGCAGGGGCGATCGGCCCAGGAGGCGTCGCGTGAGCACGTCGCGGGCCGGCGCGATGCAATTTTTGGCTCTGCGGGCTAACATCGACTGCCGTGGAACGTTTGGAGAAGCCGGGTTTCGTGGTGGAACCCGTCGACGGTTTTCCGATCCTCAAGCTGATTCGAAACTCCGCACCGTTCGAGCATCAGACCGAGCTCGTCAGCTTGCTCCACGAGATCGAAGAACAGTTCAAGCGGGTCGACCGCGAGCAGTACGGGCTGCTCGTCGATACCCGCGCTGTCGCCGGTCGTACCGACCCTAGGTTCGAACGCACTTTCCGCCGCTGGCGGACCCCAGTCCTTCAGGGCTTCAAGCGAGTAGCGATCCTCGTCGCCACTCCCGAGGGGAAAGCCCAGGCGGAGAAGCATGCCGCGGAGCACGGAGCCCACGTGTCCGTGTTCGACGACGAAAATGCGGCCTTCGAGTGGCTGAAAACAGAGCTTGCCTAACCGGGTGTTCGACACCCCCCCTCGTGCAGAAGAAAACGGCGCAGGCACTGTCCAGATGACGGTGGACACCGTCTGGACGAAGCAGCTTTGGGGGCTGGAAAATTCCAGGCTCCGCTCCGCGACCCGCTGAGAAAGCACCGGTGCCTGACGCGGGCCGCGAGAGCCGCGGTTGGCTCACGCTTTGCAGAGCGGGGGTCATGACCCGTCTGATTCGATGGCCACTTCTTGCTTGGGTGCTTGGGCTCGCTGCCTGCACCTCGCCTGGTGAGGATCCGAGTGTCGGCAAGATCGGCGCGACGCCCACGCCTCCGCTCGAGATCGCGACTCCAGATTGGCCGAGCGACAGTGAAATCGATCTCACCGCACTCGGGCGCTTGCCCAAAGACGCGCGGCTCGCCATCGACGAATCTCCGGTGCCCGCGCTCGTGCCGCGCGACGTGCCGTTGCTCGAAGCGGGACTCATCACGACGGGGGAGCACTTCTACGCGTTCAGCGCCACCGCCGGAGTGAGCAACGTCGCGGTGCATGCGACGCGGGCGGCTCATCGATACGATCACGTGGAGCCGCCGATGCCCGGCAACCGCGCGATTCGGGGCACGGACGGCTTTGTTGGACGGAACGAGGGGATCTGGTCGGCGACGTGGATGGAGCGCGGGGTGGCGTACTCGCTGGATCTCGAGTGTGCACGACTCGACCACGAGCTCTGCAAGAGCGAGCGGTACTTGCTCGAGCTGGTCGAAAGCCTCGCTTACGTCGGAGGTGCACGATGAAACGGCTAGCCGCCCTCGTCGGTGTCGCCGTCGCAACGTTGGCCACGCCGGCGCTCGCACAGTTCAGCTACAACCCCGTCGGCGAGCTCGTGCCGGGCTCGGGAACGGGTCGTGTGGGCGATACGTTCATCTACATCCCGGGCATGCGTTTTCCGATCGAAAGCGGCCCGGCCTACGCCAACAGCCAGGTGCACGGCCACGGCGGCTATCTCGGCCCGGGCGGCGGACAATGCGACTCGGAGAACTACAGCTACCCGTGGTGGGACAACTACTGCGAAAACCGAAGCTGGGACATGCCGCTCTGTCCTTCGGGCGACGGCCACCAAGGCCAGGACATCCGCCCGGCGACCTGCGACAAGAGCGTGCATTGGACCGCGGCGGCGAGCGACGGAACGATCACGAACATCGGAAGCTATTCGGTCTACCTCACTCGCTCGGACGGCACGCGTTTTCGCTACTTACACCTCGACATGAGTCGTCTCGCCGTCAGCAATGGCCAGACCGTCAGTCGCGAGCAGCGCATCGGTCTCGTCTCGAACGACTTCGGCGGCACGGCGACTACCATCCACTTGCACTTCGACATCCAGCAAAATCTGGCAGGGCAGGGGAACGTGTACGTGCCTTCGTATACTTCGCTAGTCGACTCGTACGAGCGGCTGCTCGGCATCACAGGCACCGGCGGAGGACCAGGCACGGGCGGTACGCCGGGCACCGGGGGACTCGGAGGAGTCGGGGGAGCCGCGGGAACCGGTGGAGCCCCGGGGGGAACGGGCGGCGTCGCCGGGACGGGCGGAGTGGCCGGTACCGGCGGAGCGGCCGCTGGCGGAACGGCCGGCACGGGCGGTGTTTC
The DNA here is from genome assembly GCA_029261965.1 of Polyangiaceae bacterium. GTDB lineage: Bacteria > Myxococcota_A > Polyangia > Polyangiales > Polyangiaceae > JAJDAH01. The sequence continues at coordinate 1,382 of JAJDAH010000337.1, read as the reverse complement.
TGGGACCGGCGGTGTTCCTGGGACCGGCGGTGCTCCCGGCACCGGCGGCGCAGCTGTCGGTGGTGCGCCGGGGACCGGCGGCACGCCGCCCATGGGCGCCGGCGCGGCACCAGCGACGTGCTCCTACGGCAGTTGTCAGGCCTGTGGAACTTGCTTCGACCGTTGTCTCTGCGAGGTAGGTCACCCGTCGAACTGCGCGACGGTCTGCGGCATCACCGGGGATCCGAACGCAGGCGGTCCCACCACGGGCGACCCCGGAGCCCCGAGCCATCAGCCCTGGCCTGGTCAATCTCGAAGCTCCGACGGTGGTGGATGCTCGGTTGGCGGCGGGGCGGCCCCGTCCTCGGGCTGGTTGGCACTCTGGGCAGCGGGTTTTCTGTTGGGTCGCTGTCGGCGGCTCGAGAAATGAGAAGGGCGATGCGTATCCATCTAATCAGCGGTTGGTGTTTGGCGCTTCCGTTCGCGGTCGCGTGTTCCGCCGGCGAGCCGCTGGAGGCTCCTCAATCGGCGAGCGTGCAGGCGCCGCTCACCGTCGGCGGCTGTGACTGTCCGTCGAGCGGAACGTGCGCAGACCTCAGCTACTCCGATGTTCCGGCGGACGGGCGCTACATCATCACGACCTTCGGCGGCGGGGCGGACACCCAGCCCATGTCGTGCGGCGGGACCGCCGATGGGACGTGGGCCTACGTCGCCGGCAAGGCGCGATGGGCGTGCGGAACCAAGCTCTTGATCGAGGCCAACGGCAAGCAATGCGTCGCCGAGGTCAAGGACTGCGGTCCCAACCGGTGCGTCGAAGAGGCTGCGAGCAACTCGAGCTGCGTGGGTCACTTTCCGATCATGGACGCCAGCCCGTTCATCTCGCAGCACCTCATCGGCGAGACGAGCGCTGGCTGGAGCGAAGGCAAAATCGTGACGGCGATCGAAATCGACGCGGCGACACCGATCGGTTGTCCTGGCGGACCGATTGCTGGCGGTGGCACGGGCGGCGCCCCCGGCGCCGGCGGAACGGCCGGCGTATCGGGTGTCGGCGGCGGCGCCGGTGCCATCGGAATGGCGGGAGCGTCGTCCGGCGGTGCGCCGCCGGTCGGGGGGACCGGGGGCAGCGCGACTGGCGGAACCGGCATGGGTCCGGGCCCTCGAGCGTGCAGCGTCGATGACGCCTGCGCGGGTTGCACCGGTTGCTACGACGCGTGTCGTTGTCAATTCGGACCAGCCGACGGATGCATCAACTTTTGCCTGGCCGGCTCGGCGGGCTCGGCCGGCGCGAGCGGAACGGGTCAACCGAACGCGTTTGCGGATCCCCTGGCAGAGCCTCGGTCGGACTCGGGCTGCTCGATCTCGGCGAGCCGTTCGGAGGCTTCCAGTCGCTCGGGCGGAGTCGT
>JAJDAH010000336.1 GCA_029261965.1 Polyangiaceae bacterium | reverse complement strand
GACGACAATGAGACCTCTCTACCGACGCACCCCGCGCCGGGTGCCACGCGCGCGTGCTCAGCACAAGCCCATTGAAGTCTCCACGCGCCTCGCGCCTCGCGCACGGAACGCCGTTGGGCTATCGCTTGATTAGGGACTAGTCCAGTCGAAAGCGCCGCTATTGAGCAGAGTGCGGAGCGACGGAACGAGCTAAGAACCCGTCGGAGGCTCATGGCGCCGTGCCGGGGTCAAAAGACTGCGATCGCGATACGAACGTGGGCCAAGCGTTCTTGCTGCTACCCTCTTCGTACTGCATCCCGTACGAACAAAACAGCGCTCGGGCCTTGGGCAGCACACAACGATGCGCCGAATTGCAAACATGCCCCGTTGGACAGACTCCACCGTCACCATTCGCACAAACGGTGCCCCCGGGAGGTGTCACCGTAGCGCACGTCGATGGCAAGGTGCACCGGTTTGGCGTCGCGCAGATTTGCGAGTTCAAGCAGCATATCAGCCCTCCTGAGCAATCCGTGTCGTCTGTGCAGTTCTTCCCCACGCATATGTTACCTTCACATGCAAGGTCCACGGCGGCCAGCGGGAACACCTGGCAGTCGGCACCGCTGCTGCAAGGCACAACCGGAAAGCGATACGACGTGCGCGTTGAAAAGTCATGCATTGCGAATACGCTCACCGCGCGAAGGTTCAGCTTGGCGTCGGGCTGGTTGCTCCACTCGTGAAACACTGCGTCGACGAACATCTCCTGCCGATCGAGCTCGTTGGCTCCAAACGTGGGGCCGAAGTTCCCGTTGAACCCTTGCGTGTCCCTATTGCTCACGAGATTCGCTTCTTGAAGGAACACGAGCTTGTTGTAGCCAGCTAGGTCTACGGCGTCTTGATGTTCAGCCATCATCTGCGACATGTCGTACGCGACGACGAGATCGACGGCGGGCTCTTCGGCCAAGCTAAAGTAGGCCATCACGTCATCGACGTACTCGTGACTGGGATAGTACGTGAAGATCAGCGAGCCAACGCCACCGTTGAGGCCGCGCACCAGGTTGGTGTGATCCGCGCCATCGGGACTGCAAAGCGGGTTTCCTGACTCGCCGAGGCCGCATCCCCAGAACCAGGTTGTGGTCACACCGGTCACGCGAGGAACGACAACGAGGGTCTCACCGGTACAACTCGGATTCGAGTTCGGACAGGTGGCTTGAGTGTCCTCGATGTGAGGAATGACGGATGCGAGGAACAGCCCGTAGTCTAAAAATGCCTGGAATGCCGCAGCCGAGTTGGGCACCGGATTGGTCAAGGGGTGCCCGACCTGATTAGGGTCGTTGAGGTAGTGGTTCACCTCGTTGCCCACACCGATCACGAACTGCGCGCCATCGTACTTCGGCTGTGCGAGCACACGACTCACCCTATCCCATAGAAGCTTGAAGGAATCGACGACTTCGGAATCGGCAAATGGCTTTCCAGTCAGATAGATCGGGACGTGAACTTGAGCCGTGAAGATTGGAGCAATCTGGACCAAGACGTTCAGCTCTTCGCCGCCGAGCGTCGCGGGTGCGACGAACTCATCGAGTTGCGCCGCCAAAGGCCGAAAGTCATAGTAGCACCTGAGTGTGAAAGGCCCCACTTGGTGCGTCTGGGTTTGGACGATGACGAGCGGTTCAACGGTCTGAATTTCCGGAGGAAATTCGTTCTCCAGAAAGCAAAGCTCCAGGGCGTCCCAGTTCGTGAGACCCATGATGGTGACGCCTTGAACGCCTTCACCGCCCTGCTGGGTGCTGGCGATTTCGCTGCGAGTGTCCGCGACAGCAGCCTGCAGCTGGGCCGCCGTGCACTCGATGCACGCACGGGACTGTGGATGAACGGCGTGGATTCTGGAACTGCAGCCATTCGTGTATCCGTGGAGGAACGGTACGCAGAGCAGAACGGCCAGGGTGAGTAACACCCGTCGCACACGGAAGGGCCGGGGACTGTCTGTCATGGCTCGCCGCCGCCGCAAGCATGGCAACGCCTCGCCAGGCAGGCGCCAGTTTCTTGTGCGGAACGCACACTCACCGAGTGGGCGCCTCCGGCCTGCCGAACCGCAGCTTGGCAAGCGGTCAAGCAGTCGCTACCGCGACAACTGGTGCGCTTCGCGCATTCCAAGATCAGGCGGCAGCCAGGATCGTCCAAACAGGACGATGTCATGCCAAAGCAGGGCTCGCACTGACATGCGCACGCCGGCGCTCCCGCCGCCACGCACTCGGCGGCCGATTGAACCCTGGGCTGCCCGATGGCAGTCGCACCGCCGTCGATCGTCCTAGCGTAGATCAGCCCGTCGCGCGCGATTACCAAGGTCGACTCAGGCGCAACGCTCGCGTCCCGAGACCACAGAATCGCACCGGCCGCCGAAACGGCGTGAACATGACCGTCGGCGCTGTTCACATACACGGTGCCGGCAGTGTCGACCACGGGAGACGAGAAGATCCCTGGGCCGAGCTTGACAGTCCAAACTGACTTGCCGCTCGCAGCCCGGACAGCGTGCAGCCAGCCTTCATTGTCTCCGACGTAGACCATTGCACGGGCTGCGGCTGGCGAGCACTGGAGCATGGGGGCGCCGGCATGAAAGCGCCACTCGAGCTTGCCTGCCGCCGTGATAGACACGAGGTCGCCGGAGTCCGTCGATACAATGACGCGCGGGTTGGTCAGCACTGGAGCAGAATTAACTGCCGCGCCGGCCGATACCTTCCATCGCAGGGAACCGTCAGCGTTGATGGCGTGCAGGAATCCGTCGCCCGACCCCACATCTGAAGGATCCCCTCACTTTTCTCGGAAAAATCGCCGGGCGAGTGAATCCATTGACGCGGCACGCGTCGAACGCGCATGACGCATCTGGAATCGTTGTCCGAGACTGGTCGAGAAACTGAAAAACGAGAGACAGCCCGAG
>JAJDAH010000335.1 GCA_029261965.1 Polyangiaceae bacterium | reverse complement strand
CGACTTCGTCGTTCACGAGGCTGCGCACATCTTCCACAACCACAAGCGCGAGCACGCCGCGCTGCCTCACACCCGATACCGCGAGTGGCTACTGCCCATCGCCTTCAAGAAGCGCGAGCCGTTCGCCTACGGCTGCGAGGTGTACGCTCGAATCCTCGAGCAGGGCCGCACCCGTCGGGGCCGGGAGGAGCTCCTGGCCGAGTACGCCGAAGCGCCGTTCGCCGGGGGCGAGGACATCGACGAGCACCTCGATGTGCTTCGTGAGGCCGTGTCTGCGCGGAATGGGTGGAAACGGATTCTCGCGAGGTGCGCGGAGCCGTCGAGGCGGGCGGGCTGAGTCGTTCGGCCAGGGCCCGGGCTCGTCAGAATGGGGGTTCCATTTCTGGCACCACGCGGCTTCTCCTGACCACGCACCGGACCGCCGAGAACTTCGCCCTTCTCCGTGAAACCAAAGAAAAACTAGCGGAGGAGAAAGGATTCGAACCTTCGGAGGGCTTGCACCCTCGGCGGTTTTCAAAACCGCTGCCTTCGACCACTCGGCCACTCCTCCGGGGGGAAATCTAGTGCGTTCCTGGGGTATTGCCCAGACGAGGCCGCCCGCCGCGGGAACCCGCCCATCGAGAGACGGCGCGGAGCGCGCACAGCGGACGAGACGGCGGTGCCGCGCGGGGCGTCGCTGCCCCGACCCCCGGACATGCGGCTCCCGCGCCGCGCCACGCGCTCGCCGACCCCCGGACATGCGGCTCGCGTGCCGACGCGCGCCCGACACGCAGACGTGGCCCGTTCGCCCCACGCGCATATCGACCCCCGGACATTTGGCTCGCGTGCCGCCGGCCCCGCGCCGGCCCACGCGCGTGTCGGCCCCCGGACATTTGGCTCGCAGGCCTCGCTGGCCGCAAAGGATTCGCCGTCCTCGGAGCTCCGGCGCCCGACCTCGTGCGCGTGGCTCGCGTGTCGCGGCGTGCTGTGAGGGAGTTGCCCATGGGGATCTGGCCGCGGCTACCCCCCAAAAAAATCGGGTGAACCTAGGTGTCCGGGGTTCTGCCCTTAGGCAAACTCGTGGCGGTCGGCGCTGGCGTTTCGAGGGGCTGAGTGGAGGGTTGCTTTGCGGGCTCGTCTGCGCTCGTCGACGAATACTCAAAGCTTGGGGCAAACCTGGTGCCCGCGAAGTCAATCGTCCGCAAGTGACCAATGGCACGCGGCGCAGCCGTACTGCGAGGAGAGAAGAGAGGTGGTCACCACCGACGCGTGCGTACGCGTTGCGCTTACGGACGAGGAGCACGCGTGCAGCGCGGACGTGAAGCGTTGCGAAAGAGTGTGCGAGCGAGTCGCCGGCAATCGCTAGATCTGCTGCAATCCATCGCTAGGCGGCGCCCCGTCGCGTCTGGCCGAGTACGATCGCGATCCCCGCTAGAATCAGTTTCACTCTTTGCCGAGACAGCTTCCCGACGCGTTCAACCAGTACGGTTCGATCCACGGTGATGATCTGCGTCGCGTTGGCGACGGAGTCTCTCGGGAGTCCGGTGGCCTTCGGCGGGAGCGAGACATTGCCGGGGATATCTGCCCAGCGAACGTTGCTCGTCAGCGCGACACATACGACCGTGTCGATGTCGCTACGGTTGAACGCGTCGTCTTGGACGACCACGACGGGACGCCGGAACCCGGGAGCAGAGCCGACGGGTTCGGCCAGATCAGCCCACCAGATCTCGCCCTGCGCGACTACCACTCCGTTTTCTCGACGACTCGGCGTGCCGCGGCAGTCAGGAACGGGTCGGGCTTCGGCTGCACTTCCGCACACACGAGATCCACCGCCTCGGTGACTTGGTCCGGCGAGTGGCGCGCGACGTACTCATCGAGCGCGCGACTGTACAGCTCGCTCCGGCTGAGCTCGAGACGCTTCGCAAGCCGTTCCGCAGCTGAAAATACCTCATCGGGGACTGAGACCGCGGTCTTCATACCCGGAGTATAACCACGCCAGGGAGCCTGGTCGAGCCCCGCCCAACATCAACGAAAACCACGCAGCCCAATCCAACTCTTTCCAGGAAAGAGTCGCTGCTACCGCCGCCGCCTCAACAACTGGGGAGCCATCCCCTGAACCGAGCGCGTCTCCTCGAACCTTCCCGCATCTAGCGCAGCACCTCCGCGTTCCTGCCATCGCAGCCTACCGCGCCTGGCCGAATCTGAAACGAGCCTGCAAGCCGTCTGACTCGATCGTCGAGCAGTTGATCTCCCGCGGGGTTCACGGCTCCGGGCACCATCGCACAACTTCGAACGCGCAGTCCTTCGGGGGGAGCACGCCAATCGAGATGCACCAACCTCCACACGCGTCTGGAGCGTCGCCGCACCCCTCGGCTCCCACGAACTCATGCGTGATCTCGTCGTACCAAACTCTTCGCGCGCCGATGTTCAACTCGACGACCCCGACGAAACCACAGCCCGCGTGGTGTTCGACCATGCGGCTAGCTAGAGCGCAATCTGGTGGGGGCTCCCCGGTGTAGGGGCCACAACCAGAAGCCGGGCAAATGCACTCGAGAGGTGCATTCCCCGGACCGTCGACACAGCACCGATATATCGGAGCATCGAAATCCACATCACTGTCGACGGCCCCAGCGTCTCCGACATTCCCGGACGCGGACTCGGTAGAACACCCGACGGTCCACGAGAACAGCAACGCCGTGCCAATGTGTGCCACTCGCGCTTCGAAAGAATGCACGAACTCGGCAGAGCAATATGCGTACCCGAGACTTGGTACGCCGCGGCCATCGCCTTCCGCCGCGGGTCATCGCGGAATATCGCGCCAGCATCGGCGCGTTCAAGCGACGTCGTGGGGCGGGGACTTTGTGTTGTTCTGTTCGGGGTCGCGTGCTCCAGGCCACAAGCTCCCAGTGTCACCGAGCGCGCCGAGGTGCGGGCCCCACCTGTCGACACGGAAGCATCGAGCACCGAGGACCCCGCGCCGCCGCTTACCAAGAGCCGGACGCCTCCGACATGCGAGACCGCGAAGGCGAGGTGGTCGGTTCAGCGCAGAACGATGAGCGGCGAGAAGGGATCCCATACCTTCAAGATCGTGTACCCCGAGTTCAGTTTCGCGAATCGACGGGCGGCAACGGAGAGGATGAACGAGTTGGTCCGAGGAGAATTGGGCAGAATCGTTGATGCGTTTCTTGACGCATCAGAGCCGGGCTACCCAAGCACGCTTGACACAGAGTGCGCGGCGAAGGCTGCGTCGCGAACCTCTGGCTACATTGGAATCGCATGCCATTCCTTCCACATGCCCGGGGCACACCCGGCCACTGCATGGCACACGACCGTTGCCCGCGTGTGCGAAGACTCCATCGAGTACGTCGAACTGAGCGACCTCTGCCGGCGAGGCACCGAGTGCGAAGCGGACTTGCTCGAACTCGTGAACCGCGCGTCCGTGGCGGCATATCCCGACCTCAAACTCGTGTTCACCACGCAGGCGGACGCCGGGCGTGAGGAGGTGACTCTGGAGGGTGGACGTCTCGCGGAGTTCGCCGTCGCGCCGAGCGGGCTCACGATCTTGCTTCAGAACTCCCTGCCACAAGTCCTCAAGGCAGCCGGCTCCGTCGAGGTCACGGCTCACGACTTGAAGGAGCTGGTCCGCGAGGACGTGAATCGCGAATGGTGGTGACCCCGATGCGTCCACCCGACGATCTTGGATCCAGCTGCAGGATGACGAGGAATTCTAGGGTGCGACTCGAGGTTTGATCCGCGTGCTTGCTAGGCTCAATGCGAATGCTGGCCAGCGCGTCGCGAAATCATCTCGCCTATCCTCTGCAATCCATCGTTGGGCAGCAACGATCGACCTCGGTCCGGCGTCGCCTTGGCTGCGTGATCTAGCGGAAGTCATGCGAACCGCGAGAAATCGGGTAGCGTACGAAGACGAAATGATGTGGGGGATCGCGGCGGGAATGTGCGTGTGCGGACTACTCGGCTCATGCACTCCGTCGCAGAGGTCATCGAGTCCAGCGGAACCGACTCGTCCGGCCAGGGTTCAACCAAGGCCGGAAACCACCGACGAGAGCGAATCGAAGAGTGAAAGAATCGCGGCCCTGGCGCGCGATGAGAAGCGAACAGTGATCGATGCGCGGTGGTCTGGGCGAGATAGCCTCACGGTTCGTTTGGAGTTCACCCAGGTGGATGACTTTCGGGAAGCCGCGGACCTAAGCCCAATCGTTTGGATCAGCGCCAGCGGGCCCCACGGTGGGGCCGGCGCGAGCGTCCCGCTCCAAATCGAAATCCCGACCTGGCAAGACGCGTGGCGCTTTTCGGGTGCGCGGTTCAGCTTTGACCCGACCAACTACGACGTGCGCGCCGGCGAGTCTGCCCTGGGGATCCGATTCGCATACACGAACGAGTTTCCGGGAGGGTGGAGCACGACGGAGTACCTGCACCTGATTCGACTGAGCAACGGTGTCTTGACGGAGATCTTGCGGCTCAAGACCTCGGTGGATGACGTTCAGCGCGGGCCAAATGAGCAAACGACCGATCGTTCGATAGTTTCGGTGATGCCAGGGCCGGGCGCTGCTCTACGCGATGTGCTGGTCCGAACAGAGACACGACGGACGAATCTGACCGGGGAGGAGAGAGCCCAACCAGAGAGCCGGTCAGTGCGCTACCGATGGGATGGGAAAGTCTACATTCCGGACAACTAGCTGGTGTCTGCCCAACGTGGACATTAGCGCGCCAGCTCGAGTATATTGGGTGAATGGCGAGATCACCCGTGCGAAGCGGTTTGTTCGACGCACGAGATCGCGCGACGAAGAAGCGGCGGGACCGGAACGATCCGAAGGAGCCGGACGCGCCGACGAACGCCACTCTTCTTGCTTGGATTGAAGAACGGCTCGAACGGCAGTCGCCCGACGAGCTCGAACGCATCGACCTCGCCGAGTACATTCGCCAGACGCACGAGTTCGACATTCCCGTCCCAGAACGTTTGCGCTTGCTGGCAACCCAGTTGGAGACCCTGGTGCGCAGCTTCGACAACCCACTTCGCGCGTGGGCGGCGCTGGATCGCGTGTACCAGTACGCCGAGCGACTCTCTCCCCAAGGCGCTAGAGTTCGTGCTTCGCGCGGAATTTCCGCGTCAGAACTCGCCGAGGAAGCCACTTGCCGAGATGACCGTGTCGCCGCGACGAGGCTCTACGGTTTCGCACACGCAGCACTCGCGAAGGCGGCGGAGCTCTCTCCCACCGACGCCGAAATCGCGTACCTCCAAGGGTACGTCCACTACATGGACGACGCGAGTGGTCCGAGCAGGGCCCTCGAACACTTCGACTCACCAGGAACGGCATCGATCGGCTTCCGCGTTGCAAGGGTTGGGAGGCGCCGCGGCGGGCAGTAGTTGAAGAGCCCGTCCAAAGCCAAGACCAGCCTTCCGGCGAACGGTACGGCGCCGAACCCGACGGGCGCTGCTCGGCCGGATCCGAGAAGAGGCTTCCGATTCTGCCCGGACTTCAAGATCAGTGGCTCGCCGTCAGCAAACAACCAAGCCTGGGAGTCGCCGACACTCGCTCCGCAAATCACTCCGCAACTGAGTACGACTAGTATGCAAGTCGCCTCGCCGGCGAGGCGACTCCGGACGAGCTCCAGGTCGAGACGGCCAAGCAGCGCGACGAGCTGGCTCGTGGCCCAGGTCGAAACCAGCTGCGGGACTTCACGCCGAACGAAGGCCACGACGAACTCGGCCGCCATGGCGCCGCCACCGGAGCTACCGGCCCCGTCCGATACCGCTGCGATGAGCGCGGGCGGCTGCTCCACCGCGACCAAACGGTCCTCGCTAGGACCATGGCTCCCGCGCACGGCATGCAGCAGACGCATCGGACACCTGGAACGCGCAAACCGCAGCTCGCCATTCCAACGAAGAGCGTCCGAGTACGGTTGGACGAATTGGCACTCTCCTACCGAGCGAGCTCCCGATACTCAGATACTTCGATCCCCTGGGCCTCGAGCGGGCGAACGTGCCGAAACCTTCGCCACTCATCGGGTGACTGATCATCGAGCAGAACATGAGGCTTGGGCAGGAACCCGACGAAGCACTCAGTGAGCTGGAGCTCCTCGGCAGCGCTCCTGGCGTATTCGGCACCCCCGGAGCTCCAGCAGTAGAGAGTAGCCCCACTCGCGCTCAACTCACGCACGTGCGCGACGACGCCCGGCATAGGGATGCGTTTCGAGCCTACAGATCGAACCAACGTATCGTCGACGTCGACGAAAACCACGACCGGCGAGGAGACTTCACTCATGTTGATTCCTGGACCGCATATCGATCCGATTCAGGGGCAAGGCAGCTGTGCAACCCTAGCAGTGTCTCGGCGAAACTCTTCTCGTTGCTGCGATCGATTGTTGGGCGGCTCCAAGTTGGACACGCGCGGTGCACGTTGACGCACCTCTGGAACGGATGATTATTGGCGTCAAATGTCGCCCACGCTCGGGTTGAGAAGGTTGCGCCTGTGCGGAACGCTAGGCGTTGTCGTCGTGGGCGGCGCATGCGGGCCCAGGGCCAAGCACACCGTGCCCGCCGAAACTGCAGCGGTGGCGGCAACGGGGGCACGTCCTCTACCGACGAACGAGAGCAAGCCCGTGCCGAAGGTGTTCGAGCTCGTTGTCGAGCCGCGGCGCGTGCTCCTCGACGGCCGAGAAATGGGCGCGTTGGCACCCGACGCAGTCCGGCGAATAGATGGGCTCTATGAGGAACTTGTGCGGCGCGTACGGGGAGCGCCCGCGCGACGAGACTACAGAGTCACGGTTCGAGACGGGGTTCACGGTGTACAGGCCATCAGCGCGCTGCAGACGGCTGCGTTCGCTGGATGGCGTCACGCCAACCTCCAAGGGACGACCAAACCCGTGACCATAGACGTGCAGATCCCCTTGCTGCCAGGTGCGTCGACCGACCCGGGGCCGAAGTGGCCGACGGAAATACTGGTCGTTATCGTCCGTAAGAAGACCCTAGAGCTGTGGCGTGTACCAACGACAGCAACCGAGCCACGAGGGCTCGCGACGCTGGCCCACGAGAACATCCCGCTCGGGCTACCGCACCTGCTCGAACTGGAATGCAAAGCGCAATCCCCGTGCAATCCCATGATGTTCCAGGTCTCGGCCGACGCCGAATTTGCCGTCGTCAAAGAGGCCCTCAGCATCGCCGCGGCATCGACGGCCGAGCCGCTCTCAGCAACCCTTTCGATGAGCGCCGTGCCACCGGGTGGAAAGCCCCCCAGCGTTCGCTTAGGAGCCACGCGGGTCAGCGGGCGACTGCCACCGGCGGTGATTCAAAAGATCATTCGTGGGCACTACGACACCTTGCGAAAGTGCTACGAGCAGGGGTTAGTGCGCGATCCGCATCTGCAGGGCAGAGTCACCGTCAAGTTCGTCATTGAACGCGACGGCCGCGTAACTCAGTCGCATGCCGCGGAGGGTGCCTCGATGCCCGACGGCGAAGTCGTCGAATGTGTCGTAAATGCGTTTCGGTCGCTCGTGTTCCCGAAACCAGAGGGGGGCATTGTGACCGTGATCTATCCGGTCACGTTCAGTCCCGGATGAAGGACCGCCCAACTTGGAGACACCGCGTCAGCCCCACTCTGCTTCGAGCCGTGCGCGCCATCGGACTCAGCCAGAAAACTCGTCGACGTCGCACGCAGCCTAATCCAACTCTTTCCAGACAGAGTCCCCCGCCCACGACCTATCCCCCCAGTTTTATCTCCACCATCTCATCCCCAAACCGCGCGCTCACTCGAAGCTCCCCACCCAGCGCCTCCACATACCGACGCAGCGTGCTCAAGCTCACGTCCTCCCGCCGCTCCATCGTCGAAACCGTTGGCTGCCGGATCCCCAACCGCTCCGCCAACTCGTTCTGCGTTACCCGCCGTCCCGCTCGTAGCTCCCGCAGAAGCCGCACTCGCTCGGGCTCCGTCCGCCTCCGCGCACGAGTCAACTGAACGAGCCTCTTCAGCAAGCTCGTTTCATCGCCCAAGAACTCGTCGGGCCCTTCCCCGTATCCATCCGCCGGCGTCGATGACAGCCCGAACCCGAGCTTCGGCCGATACTCGACCGTGAACGACTGCCCCCGATGCCCGACGTCGACGAACCAGTCCCCCGCCGCACGAGAAGGCGCGTCGACGCGAAGCGCCACGCCCGGCAGCCTCGCCTTGATGCGCCGCACGAGATTGTCGATTCGCTTCCTGGCGTTCATCCGTCGACCTTCAGGAGAGTCGCACAGAATATAGCTCAAGAGCTATATTGCAAATCTTCCTCGAGCGGCCACCCGAGTATTTTTCACGCAACTCCCGCGTCGCCCCGGGGCTCGTTTATCAGCGCTGATAAACGAGCCCCGGGGCGACGCGGG
>JAJDAH010000334.1 GCA_029261965.1 Polyangiaceae bacterium | reverse complement strand
CGACGGCACTTCTCGACCTCGGATGCGAGCGGGTCACGGCACTCGATCGCGCTTCGCATCACCCGGCGTTCGTACATCGTGCCGGCACGGCTACGCCCCCAGTCGCCAGCTACGAAACCAGCGTCTTGTACGCGCTCGGCCGACCCATGAGCCCGAGGGCGTTTCATTGGCAGCCTGCCGGCTCGCGCAAGAGCACCGAGCCGTCGAGCCCGGACTTCAAGCTCGATGAAGGGCGGATCGTGTGGACAAAGAAGCCGGATCCTCCTTCGAAACCCGCGCCGCCCAAGGCTCCGAAGAAGAAGTGACCGCTCACGCGGCGGGGACGATCTCTCGCAGCCGCCCCATCGCTCGGGCGTGCAGCTGAGAGATCCGTGGCTCGCTCACTCCGAGCAGTGCGCCGAGATCCTTGAACTTCATTCCGCGAAAGTAGTGGAGCGATACGATCTTGCGCTCGCGCTCTGGCAGTTGCTCGACGGCTTTTTCGAGAGAGCGGCGGACGAGCTTCGTGTCGACGGCGGCTTCGACGTCCGAGGCGTCGCTCGATACGAGGGCGCGCGAAGGATTGGTGGGGGACACGTCGTCGAGACGGACGACGACTGGCGGTGTCGCGTCGGTGCGGCTCGCCGCGGCTCGCGCCCGACGGGGCAACCAGTCTTGGGCGCGAAGGTCGTCGAGAATGGCTCCGCGTACGCGAACTCGTACGTACCACTCGAAAGCCGCGCCATCCCGTTCGGCGCCGTGCTTGATGACGGCGTCCCAGAGTCCAGTCATGCCGGCGCCGACGAGATCCTCTCGGAGAACGTTCCGCGGGAGCTTGCGTTGAAACCCACCGGCGATCTTCCTCACGAGTGGCTCGTACTGTCGAACCAGCTCTTCGGGGGAGGGTCGAGCTCGACGCGGCGAGCGAGGGGCCTTGTTCCGTTTGGTGGTGTTCGAGCGTCTCATGGCAGTGCCTATGAGCATCCGCCGTGCCAGGGTAGACGACGCGGATTGCCCGAGCGTCCGTGCTCCTGCACACCGTGGGACCCCGCCGCGCTTGACGCCAACTGCGCCATGGCGCTGACGCTCCCTCCGCCAATCTACGGCGACGGGCTTGGGGGACTTAAGCCGCCGGGCGACTCATTCGACCCGCGACTGGGGCGCGGCCACCCGAGACGGCCGAGATCTCCGCTTTTTCGGCTTGGAGCTCTTGCCGCCGCCGGCGCCGGGGTCCGCTCCCGCCCGGCGCGGTGCCGAGTCGGGACGCGAGTACTGCGGCGGTTTCCCGGGCTTGGAGTAGTCGACCCAGTAGGCCGACCCGCTTCGAACGTCGAGGTGAACGTGGGTCGAGTTCGGGTAGTAGCCCACCCCCACGTTCGCGATGCCGCGGAGGTAGTCGCGCAGCTCTTCGTTCGGCACCCCCTCGATTCGAAAATCGATGGCTTTGCCGTCAGCATGCTTCGAGTGAGGAGTGAATCGGTTCACCCGCTTGGGCCGATAGCCGCTGATGATGTGAACTCGCCGTCCGCCAAAGCGGTCGCTGGCCCGCGTGACCAGCTCGATGAGCCGCGGGTCGATGGCTCGCGCCTCGCCAGTCCGTCTCGAAATCATGGCCTTCTGAAAACCGCGTTTGGCCCCGGGCGACAGCGATCCATCGCCGCGGACCACGTAACCAGACCATTTCCCCATTGGTCCGACGAGGTCGACGAGGCCGAGTTGGTGGTTCTTTCGCCAGTACTTGCGAGCGACGTCCACGCGGTACGTCGGTACACTTCGGCGCTTCTTCTTCGCCGAGCCCAGCCGCTTCTTGCTTTTCGGGGCCGCACTGGTCTTTCTGACGGAGTTTTTCGTCTTTTTCGCGCGTTTCGGCTTGGAATCGGCCTTTGCCCCGCGCTTCGCCGCCGAGGGCTCTCGGGGCAGCGAGCGCTTGCTGGAAACGAGCAACCGTTGGCCCGGCCGAATCGGCGTGTCAGCGGTGATTCCGTTCGCGCGGCACAGGGTCCGTAGCTCGATCTCGTACCGCCGAGCGATGTGGCTGAGCGTTTCGCCCCGCCTCACTTCGTGCACGCGTTCGCGAGGATTCTGCTTCGCTAGGGCGGTCATCGACCACAGAAACAGCAGCAGCGCTGCCAGAATACAGTTCGATACGTACTTCACTGACGCGTCACCAGGCGCGTGAGACTGCGCCTTCGGCGTACCCTCGCTCCATGCCGGAACTGTGGGCAAAAGCCTCGCTGCCAGGTTCGAATCACGCCTTTTCTTGGCTCGCTAGATGAGCGGGTGCCAAACTTTCATTCGCGCAGCGTCAAGCGGGTCGAGATCATTATGGGCGAAGGAAAAAACCTGGTTGGAGTCGACATCGGCACGAGTTCCATCAAGGTCTGCCAGCTGAAAGAAAGCCGCAAAGGCTACGGCCTCGTGCGTCTGGGATATTCCGACTTGGCACCCCAGACGATCGTCGAGGGGCAAGTGATGGACTCCGGAGCGGTTATCGAAGCGCTCCAGCGGATCTTTCGTGACTCGAAGATTCGCCAGAAGGAAGTCAGCTTGGGCGTTTCGGGCCAAAGCGTGATCATTCGAAAAATCACCGTGCCTCGCATGACCGCGCAAGAGCTGGAAGAGCAGATCCACTGGGAGGCGGAGCAGCACATCCCGTTCGACATCAAGGACGTGCAGGTCGACTACCAAGTCTTGCGAGAGCGACCCGAGGCGAGCCAGATGGACCTCTTGCTCGTCGCCGCGAAGAAGGATCAGATCAACGACTACGCCCAGATCGTGCGAGAGGCGAAGCTCAAGCCGGTCATCGTCGACATCGATGCCTTCAGCATTCAGAACCTCTTCGAGCTGTCGCGTGGTCTACCGGCGGACCAGACCGTTGCCCTCATCAACGTCGGCGCGAGCTTGGCTTCGCTCAACATCGTGGCCAACGGTGTCAGTGCCTTCACCCGCGAAATCGCCAACGGTGGCAACGTCATCACCGAGGAGATTCAGAAGCAGCTCAGCGTTCCCGTCGAGCAAGCCGAGGCGTACAAAACAGGCGGGGTGGGTGACGGCGGCATGATTCCGCAGCAAGTCGTGCAAGTCATCGATGCGGTGGCAGATTCGATTGCGGCAGAGATCCAACGCTCGCTCGACTTCTTCATGGCAACGAGCGGCGAGGCCGAGATCGCCCGAATCTTCGTCACTGGTGGCACGGCCAACCTCACCTCGCTCGGTCAAGCGATCGAGCGCCGGTCGCGGGTTCCCGTCGAGGTCTGGGCTCCGACGGAGCGAATCACCGTGGATGCCAAAGAGGTCGATAGGAACCTCCTGCAAAACAAGGCGGCCCAGCTCGCTGTCGCGCTGGGGCTCTCGATGCGCAAATCAAAGGAGCAGCGCTCATGATTCGCATCAACCTGCTGCCCCAAAAGCGCGCCGAGCGAAAATCGTCGGGCGAGGGCGGACAGCTCTGGCTTTTGGTCTTGCTCGTGCTTTTCCTCGGGGAAATTGCCGGGCTGGCGGTTCTACACGGCACGAAGAAAGAGGAGCTGGCGGACCAGGAGCGCACCAACCGCGAGCTCGACGACCAGATCAGCCGCGCCAAGGCATCCGTTGCGAACCACGCCGACGTGAAAGCGAAGCTCGAGACCCTTCGGCTTCGGGAGGACGCCATTTCGAAGCTGCAGAGCGCTCGGACCGGCCCCACAGCCATGCTTCTCGAGGTCGCCCGCGTGCTCACCCCCGGCCGTGGCCCCAGCGTCGACCCGGAGTACCTCGACCGGTTGCGCCGCGAGAATCCCTCGCAAGTGCACAACCCCAACTGGGACGCCCGCCGACTCTGGTTGATGAAGTTCATCGAGACCTCGCGCCGCGTGCGCCTCGAAGGCTTGGCGCGTGACGGCGAAGACGTCAGCGAGCTCGCCCGACGGATGAACCTGTCCGCGTACTTCTACGAAGTGAAGTTGCTACCAGCGAAGAAAGAGCTCGACCCAGAGTCGAAGTTGGAGCTCCTCAAGTTCGAGCTCGAAGCCCGGGTGAGGTACTGATGGCCGCAGCGAAAAAATCGAGTCTCGCGCGGCTGCCCCTGGTCGCGAAGTTCGGCATCATCGTCGCGCTTCTCGCTCTGGTCGGTGTCGCCTACTTCGTCGTGCTGTTCGGCGAGATCTCCTCGAAGATCAAAGCGGCGCAGCGCCTCGAGAGTCAGAAGCGCGAAGAGCTCAAAGTGGCGAAGGCGAACCAGTTCGAGTACCAGAAAGATCTCGCGGAGCTGAAGGATCGCGAGCTGCGCCAACGCGAGTTGAACAAGGTGTTGCCCAAAACCACCGAGTACCCGTCGTTCTTGAGCGCGATTCAGAGCGTCGCCAACGTCAGCGGAGTCAACCTGAGCGCCTGGACGCCGCAGGACGAAGTGCCCGAGCAATTCTACGCGCGCGTCCCGATGAAACTCGAGCTCAAGGGCCGATATCACCAAGTCGCGAAGTTCTTCTACGGAGTCGGCCAAATCGACCGAATCATCAACATGGAGAACATTGCGATCACCGACCCGGAGACCAAGGGTGACGAGTTCTTGGTCAAGGTGGAAGCGCTGGCCACGGCCTTCCACGCCAGCGCTCCCGGCGCGCCGCTGAACCAAAAACCCGGCACGGTGAATCGGCGAGCGCCCGGTGGGGGGCAGCCGTGAACCGCGGGCTCGTCGTTGCGATGTTCGCCGCAGCTCTCGGGCTGATGGTCGTCGGCTGCGAAGAAGAAATCGTGCAGGGGCAAGCGCCCCCGCCCCCGGTCAATCGCAAGGCGACCGTCGCGGCCAACGACGGCGGAGTGGTCGACGAAGGCGGGCCGCCGCAGGTCGAGTACCAAGAAACGGATTTCGCCGAGACCGAGCGGAGTCGTGACCCTTTCCGGTCCTACGCCAGCATGTTCGCCGATGAGGCGCGGTCCAAGGTCCGTTCGCAGCGCGAGGTCATCCTCAACCAGTACGCCGTCGACGAGCTGAAGCTGATCGGTCTCGTGACACGAGCCGTGCCGCACAAGGCGATGCTCGTGGACCCGACTGGCAAGGGCCACGTGGTCATTCGCGGTCAGTTCATCGGTCGCGCCGAGCGCGTACAGAGCGGCGGTCAGACCGGTGCCGAATACGAGATCAATTGGCGTGTCGACCGAATTCGCGAAGGCGACATCGTGCTCATCCGCGAAGATCCGTCTCTTCCCGACGTTCCCTCCGCCACGCGGGTCATTCCGCTACGGCCCGAGGGCTCGATCGTCCAGGAGTAGCCTTCACACGCCCGTCGAGCGCTCGGAACGCGTTGTGACTGGACCGCGCGGACTGGACCGCGCGGTCCGTTCGCGGTCCGCGAGTCGACGCGCGCCTGTGGGCGAAGGACGGGGTTCAATAACCCTGTACCGAAACGGTTTTTCGACCCCGCAAATTGGTTCGCTTCGTACGCCGCGGGCTACCGTCTGATCTGTAAAGGCCTCTCTAGAAGCCGAAAACCCAGATGTTTACGGAGCGCACGTCATGAGGTTTACCCTCGAAGCTCGATCAAGAATCGTCGCAGCGCTGATGGTGGCGCTCGGTGTGCTCGCATTCGCGAGTGCCGCAATGGCGGCGGGGGTTTCCCGCTTCGCCACAGACGTTCGTGTCACCGGCATCAACGATGCCGGGGCAGCGGAGGTCGTGGTGTCCTTTACGGCGCCACCCACCTACACGGCGCGCCTGACCAACAAGGGTCGGCGCCTGCTCGTGGACGTTCCCAACGCGAGCGTGCGCGGCGCTCGCGGCGCACTGACCAAGAAGGTCGGCGTCGTTGGCGGCGTCATGATGCAGACGTTCAAGAGCGGCAGCGGCAAGACGACGCGAGTTCTCGTCACGCTCGACGAGTCCGCGAAGTATTCGGTGGTCGTTTCCGGCAAGCGCCTCGTGATCACGTTGGCGCCCGGAAAGACCGGCGTGCTCGAAAAACGTCAGCGGTCCAAGCTCAAGAAGCGCGCGCCCGCGAAGGCCGTTTCTCTGGCTCGAGTGACCGACGTTCGATTCGAACACGGCGCGCACGGAATGGACCGAGTCGTCGTCGAGCTCTCGTCACGCAGGGACTTCCGCACGTTCAGCCCGGTTGATGGGCGTTCGAGCCTCATCATCAGCGGGGCGAAGCTTCCACCCGCGCTCGCGCGCACCCTCGACGTCACCGCGTTCGGCGGATCGGTCACTGCCGTTTCGAGCTATCCGAGCCGCAAGCCCAACACAGTCGTCATCGAGGCGGAGCGCGGCGAAAACGTCGTCGCCAAGGTGACACGCAAGGGCAACGCACTCGTCTGGACGTTCTTCAAGAAGGGATCATTGCCTTCGAGCGTGACCGGTGTGGGACTCGACGGGGGCACCGCTCGGCGTTCGCGCACGATTCACGTCGACAAGGGATTCAGCGACCTTCCCGAGATCCGCAAGGGCTTCCGCGCGCCGACGGAGCACAGCACCGACGCCGAGAAAGCTGGCGCCTTCACCCCGGCGATCGTGGGTCAGAATCGTGGCACACAGGGCTTTCGCGGTCGCCGCATCGACCTCGACCTCAAAGACGCCGACATCCACAACGTGCTTCGCCTGCTCGCGGACGTCGGGCGCGTCAACATCGTCACGGCGGACGACGTCAAAGGCAGCGTCACCATTCGCATGCGCAACGTGCCGTGGGACCAGGCCCTCGACGTCGTGCTGCAGGCGAAAGGGCTCGGCCAAGAGCGCCGCGGAAACATGATTCGCGTCGCGCCGCTCGATCAGCTCGAGAAAGAGCGCGAGATGGAAATCGAGCGCCGGAAGCAACAGCTTCAGCTCGCGCCCCTCGAGACGCGCCTGATTCCGGTGAGCTACGCGACGGCCGGCGACCTCCAAGGACGAGCGCGAGAAATGCTCTCCAGCCGCGGCAGCATCGCCGTCGACGAGCGCACCAACGTGCTCATCGTCCGCGATGTCACGGGCAACCTCAATCAGATCGAAGAGCTGGTTCGCTCCCTCGACACCCAGACTCCACAGGTTCTCGTCGAAGCGCGAATCGTCGAAGCGACGAGCCGATACCTTCGCGATGTCGGTATCCAGTGGGGTGGCGACGCCACGTTCTCCGGCGCCACCGGCAACCCGACGGGCCTCGTTTTCCCGAACTCGGTCGGTATCGTCGGTGGCGGCAGCGACGCGGATACTCCGACGGCGGGTCTCTCGCCGTTTCAGCGCGTCGTTCAAAACCCGAACTTCGCCGTCAACCTTCCAGCCACGGTCGGCACCGGCCAGGGTGGTGGCCTCGGTCTCAGCTTCGGGTCCATCGACAACACCATCAACCTCGGTGTGCGCTTGACCGCCGCGGAGTCGAGCGGCCAGCTGCGCATCCTGAGCAGCCCGCGCATCCTGACCCTCGACAACAAGGAAGCGCGCATCAGCCAGGGCACCCTGATTCCGTTCTCGCAGATCAGCGCCCAGGGTGTGCAGACGACGTTTCAGGAAGCCAAGCTCCAGCTCTTGGTGCGACCGCACGTGACCGCCGATGGAAGCGTCAGCATGCACGTGAAGATCAATCGCGACGAGCCCGACTTCAACCAGACGTCGGCGCGAGGCGACCCGACCATTCTCAAACGAGAGGCGGAAACCGACCTGCTCGTCATGGATGGACACACGGCGGTCATCGGCGGCATCTTCACCCGCAACACGGGCCGGAACCTCGACCAGGTGCCATTCTTCGGGGACATCCCGTTGCTTGGTGTGCTGTTTCAGCGCCGCCGGGCGAGCGACACCAGGAGTGAGCTCGTGATCTTCCTGACGCCTCGCATCGTCAACCGGGCCGAAGCTCTCGGCCGCTGATTCGCCGGATCAGGGCTTGATCCGCTTGCGGGTGACCCGAGCGTCGGGATCCACCCGCACGATCTCGTTCGTCTCGGCGTCGCGGTAGCGGACCTGCTTGACGATCTTCCCGCGGCCGAACAAGCCGGCCGCCTCGTCGTACCAGTAGCGCACCTCGCGTCGCTCACCGCTCTCGTTGGCCGCCTGGCCCTCGGGGCTAGTTTCGTCCGGGTGCCACTTGCCGAGGCCCTGGGGCAGCTCCTCGAGCTCCCCTAGACGTTCTTCTACGGCGCCGGGAACTGCTCGGAAAATCACGAGCAAGTACAGCGCGACGGCGAGCACCGCGACGAGCACGAGCAGCCCGACGACCATGGCGAGGCGTTTCTAACACAGGTTGATGCTACGCTGACCGCGCGGCCGTTCGCGCGACCAAGCGTTTTGGACATGACTTCACTCCGGATCCCAGGCCTCGTTTTCTTGGTGTTGCTCGTGAATTGCGCGAGCGATTCGACCGGCGATTCCGATGGGCGTGATTCCGGCACGTCCGGTGCTGCTGGCAACGGCCAAGGCGGCACCGGCGGCACCGGCGGCGCGTCCGGCAACGCCGGCTCCTCCACAGGCGGCTCCGGAGGATCGACGAACGTCTGCCAAGATCTCTCCGGAAAGCACGCCACGTCGCTTCGCGCCGCAGGAGAATGCAATCCGAACCTCGCCGCCGATCAGTGCGGTGTTTCCGCCACGCTCGTTGACGACTGTGGGTGCCCGGTTCTCGTCAATCTCTCGGCCACCGGCCAGCTCGACGCCGCCGAAGCGGCTCAGGACGCCTGGATCGGCGCCGGCTGCGGCCCGAATCCTTGCGGGACGCCCTGCGACCTAGCTAGCGACGCGCGGTGCATGCAAGTGGACATCGGCGCCGGCGTTTGTGTCGGCGGCTGAGTCAATCGGAGAAGTCCGCCGCAGCATCGATCGCGTGCTCGACGACGTCCGGGATCCGCGTGGGCTCGACGCCGCGCCAATACACGTTCCAAGTGGCCGTGCGAACGAACCCGTCGCACAATGACGAATACCAGGAGGCGATGGGGTTGTCGGGGCGCGCTCGCCAGCTGACGGTTTTTTCGTTCCGGGCGAGCGCCTGCCAGAGATCACGCGCGATCCCATCGCCTTGAGCGACACGGTCGACCGCAAACTTCGTGAGAAACGCTCCCACCTTGCCCGGTTCGAGGATCGCGACACCGCGGTAGGTCTCGTCCAGGTAAACCCCGCACACGGGTCTCTCGAAGAAGGTCGGGTTGAGCTTCTTGGAGAAGCTCGACTCGAGCAGCTCGTGGAGCTTCTGGCAGTCGACGCCGTCGTAGGACGAACGATGCAAGATCGGCGTACCTCGCTTGATGAGGGTGCCGGCGCCCTTCACGGTGAAGAGTTCGCGCAGAAGGTGAAGCGGTGACGCGATGCTCACCTGAGTCGGGGTCGTCTCGGTATTGCTCAACAGCTCGCGAACCGAGGCCAGAAGCTCGAGCTCGTCGGCGTCGAGCAGATCGGCCTGGCGGAGGGCGTCGTAGTCGGTGCGCAGGTTGATGATGGAGATCCCGTTTTCGTGCAAGGGGATGGTGTGGGCGGGGCCGAGTCGCAATGGCTTGGAGCCCGGGGGTCCGAGGGCTCCGAGGCGCCGCAAGGCCACGACCTTCCGAGACTCGAGGGCGTGCGCGATCTCTCCGAGCTCGTGGAACCGACCGGCGCGCTCATCGTTTTTCAAGAGGATCAGCGGCGTCTTTTCGCTTCTGAGCTCGCGCACGAGCTCTCGGTGCAGCTCGGTTTCGTCGGCGGAATGCACGACGGTGTCGAGGCCGGCGTCGTCGAGCCTCTTCGTCAGCTCGTCGCCGGCGCCGGGCATGGCCGCCGGCTCGAACAGTCCGAGCACGATCGGGGCGAACAGACCGAGCTCGGCGAGGAACGCGACCTGCTCGGCGAATGAGCCACCGGCGTGCCGGACGGTCGTCGCCTCCGTGGCGATGACAGCAAAACTCTCCTTGTTCAGGCGACGGAAGAGATCGACGTAGAGATCGACATCCGCACGGCTGCCCACGCTTCGGATGAAGGTGAGCAGTGTGTCGGCGGGCGCCTGGACGGTGGATCCCACTGGGGCGATCTACCAGGAAAGCCGCGTGTCGTCCGCTGTGTCGCGGCATGGGGGTCGGCCGACTGGCATGCCCGCCCGGACGTCCTATGCTGGAGATCGTGGACGCGACATCACGACTGGACGTCGGCACGGTCTACCGAGAACGGTTCCGTCATCGAGACGGCACCTACACCGACTACGACGCTTTCTGGATGAGGCTCGAGTTGGAAGGGGTTCCGTTCTGGGTGCCGAACCCGCCGGCCCACGGGCGCGCGCGGCGCGCCCCCCACAATCATAACCTGCTGACCGGGG
>JAJDAH010000333.1 GCA_029261965.1 Polyangiaceae bacterium | reverse complement strand
TGCGCCTTGAACCCGTTCGGTCGAATGTACTGGGTGAAGTGCTCGATGAGATCCAGGCAAGTCGCCTCGATACGCCGTGGCGCTTCGGCGACGGCCTGCTCGGTCGCGTACTTCTTCTTGATCGCTTCCCGTTCTTCGTCCGTGCGGCTGGCGAACACGCGGTCAAAGACCTTGTCGAGCGACTGCCCGATGATGCGAAGCTCGGGCAGTCGGCTCTCGTAGAAGATCGGGACGGTCGCGCCGTCTGCCACCGCCTGCTCGATGGTGTACGTGTCGATGTAGCCGCCGAACGTCTCCAGTGTGTTCCGGTCTTTCTTGTCGATAGGCGTGCCGGTGAAGCCAAAGAAAACCGCGTTCGGCAAGGCCGTTCGCAAGTTCGCGGCGAGCGAGCCGTACTGGGTCCGATGCGCCTCGTCGGCAAGCACGAAGATGTTCGAGGCATCGCTCAACAGCGGGTGCTTCGGCTTGTTGAAGCGTCGGCCTTTGTCCGCAGCGCCGCCGGCTTCCTGAAACTTCTGGACCGTCGTCATGATCGTGCGACCGCTCGGTCCGCTGAGGAGCCTTCGGAGGTCTTTGATGCTCTCCGCGCGTTCGGGATTGGGGAAACCGCACGCCACGAACGTCTTCGTGATCTGATCGTCGAGGTTCTTGCGGTCGGTCACGAGCACGAGCGTCGGGTTCTCGTTTGCTCGGTCGCGTCGGAGCTTCAACGCGAGCCAGAGCATCGTCAGGCTCTTGCCCGATCCTTGAGTGTGCCAGACGACGCCACCGCGCTCCGTCGGTTGTTTCCCCCGCTGCGCCCTGGCGATGGCCTTGTTCACGGCCATGAATTGCTGGTAGCGGGGCACCTTGCGGATGATCCGGCCGGTGTGCACGTCCCGCTCGAAGACAACGAAGTTCCGCACGACGTCGAGCAAGTTCGTCGGAGTCAGTAGCCCGTAGAACATCAACTCCTGCGGGTTGGGCTTACGAACGATCTGTTTGGCGAGGGCCTCGATGGTCTCCGGGTACGGCTCCTTCCACGACAAGAAGAACCGCTCGGAAGTACCCACCGTTGCGTAGAGCGCGGCCTGTCCGCAGGTCACCACGATGAGCTGGACGGTGTGGAAAAGGCGGGGCGCGCCGAGGTCGCGGTACTTCGACGATAGCTCCTGGTAGCGATCCGCCTGGTCGATGGCCTCGTGCTTCCACTTGTCGCCGATGGTGGGGCTCTTGCACTCGATCACGACGAGCGGGATGCCGTTCACAAAGATCGTCACGTCGGGGATGATGTGCTTCTTGGCGCCCTTGACGCGGTACTGCCGCACGACGAGCAGCTCGTTGTTGGCGGGCTTGTCAAAGTCGATGAAGCGGACCTGGTGACTCTTGCGCCCGTCCCCAAGGTCTTGCTCTAGCGCGATGCCGTAGGTCAGCGCGGTGTGGGCGTCCTCGTTCGCTTCGATGAGCGTAGCGGACTGGACGTTGCTGATGGCGCGGACGGCCTTGTGGACGTTGTCGTCGCTGAGCCACGGGTTGAGCTTCTTGAGGGCGCTGGAAAGACGGGCGGTGAGCACAGTTTCGCGAAGGCCGTGACGTTCGGCTTCGAGGGTCTCCGCATCCACCTCGTCGTAGCCGAACGACCGGAGCAGCTCGACGGCGGGGGCTTCCGAGAGGCCCTCCTCGTTCCAGCGGGGGGTCATCGCGCCGAGCCCTCCGATGAGGGAGCGGCGCGCCGCTCCAGCAACGCCGCCAGCCGATTAAGTTCTATCGAGACGGCCCTCACCTGTGCGTCTGCAAGCTGCGGCAAGTCGATCTGTCGACTGAACTCGCCTCCTGTTCTACGATGACTGAACGAGGAAAGCTCGAAGGAGTCCGTTGTCATCGACCACTGCACGATGCCGAACGATGCGTCTTGCGATCCCTGCTTCGTCGGATGGCCAATCGCCTGGTTGCGAACGATTCGGATGGCGCGCAGGTCTTCCGTTGGTTCCCATTCCTCGCCGACCCCTTCTGCCGCGTGCTTCAGCGCATCTTGCTGAAGGAACAGTGCTTGGAGGACGCCGTAGACTCTGAGGTACCGTTCTCCCAGGTCGTCTGTCGCGGCGCCTCCGCGCCATGCGTCAATGGCACTCTGCGTATCTTGGATCGCATCCATTGCTGAACAGAGCTGACCCCAGTTCTGTTCGCTCTCCATCAACTCGGGCTGGACCTCGGAGAGGTTCACCGCGTCTCGAAAGCGACTTGCTGCTTCGAGTACCGGGTCGCGGGGAGTCACTGTACCGCCTCGTCCGGCGTGACACGGACCTCGCCGGTGAGGAGGACGGACATGATCGCGGACTTCACCGCGCGAGCCGCTTCGAGTGCGTCAGACTCAGCAGTTGCGTGCGCGTCGATGCCGTCGAGAGTTGCAACGATAGTTTCTTGTTCTTTCTGCGCGGGCAGCGGACATGGGAGCCCGCGCAACTTCTCCTGCGAAATATTCTTCATCGACTTGCTTGACCCGGTGGCCCCGTCGGCGATCCGAGATCGAGCAAAGTCGGAAGCAAGCACAGCGTTGACAAAGGACGCCGATGATCGTTCGGACACGCGGAGCCGGAGAAGCTTGTCGCTTAGCATCAAGAGAGGTCGAGTTCGATGCACGACTACCCCGCGTCCCACGAGAGCGGGAGTATTCGCCCGGCTCACGATCACGTCACCGCGACGCACCTCAATCTCGGGGCGTGGGCGCAACCCGGAAGGCAGGCGCTTGTTCTCCTGATCGTTGAACCGTCCCCACGTCACGCTGCTCACCTTGAGTACGCCCCACTCGTTCGGCGCGGCGGGGCCCGACTCGCATTTGGGGCTCCAGCCCGCGTCGATACCGTCGAGTACATCACCGAGGGGCACCACCTCCCACGCCTCCGGCACTTCCCCGATCTCCGTCTTCTTGAACCGCGTGTGACGCCCCGGCAGGCCGCGCGTGAGCAGCTCCTGCATCATGGCTTTCTTGACGACGCCGAGCTGCTCGATGACGGCCTCGGTCTTCTCGATGGTCTCGTCCACCGACGACAGGATGGCGGCGATCTTTCTTTGCTCGGGGAGGGGGGGAAGAGAGACTTGTAGGCGCTTGTAGTCGCGTAGCGTGAGTTTTGGCCGGGTTTGTCCGCCCGTGATCTCCCCGACTTGATGGCGGAAGTCGTCGCCATTTAGCGCGAACGCCAGAAAAACCGGTGTCACCTTCGTGCGCGCCGGCCGAAGGCGGATCACGTCGGCGGTGACAACCGCGCGGTCATAGCCTTCCGGGTAAAGTGTTGCGTCCCCAGGCGGATTACCCATCTTGGTGATGAGCACATCACCGGGATCAGCAGTGTGAGCAGCGAGTTCTTTCGCCTTCTCGGGGGTGACATACGTCTCGCTCTTGTAGAAGTACCGTCGAGAAACGATGTCCCGAACGAAGATGACAGGGACACCGCTGGCTCGGTAGTCGGACTTGACGAGGTTGCTCCCGAAGGGCCCGATCACAAACGTGTTCCGGCCTTCGGCGGCGAGGTTCCGCAGCTCGATGACCTCCCAACCTCGCGGCTGGGCCTCGCCCTTTTCTTGCGTGGTCGCTTCTATTTGGGATTGCCGGTCAGGCGTCATACCCCAACTCCGCCAAGAACCCGTCCATCATCGCCTTCGCCTGGTCCCGCGTGCGCTCCGCTTCGCGTAGCTTCTTCACCGCCGTCACGACGTCCACTTTCTCCTCGGCCTCCGCCGTCTCGACGTACCGGCTGATGTTCAAGTTGAAATCGTTCTTCTCGATCTCGTCAACCGGCACGACCCGGGCGTACCGCTCGACGTCCTCGAAGGCATGGACCGCCTTCGAGATTTTCTCGACGTCCTCTTCGCGCAGGTAGTTTTGGGCGCTGCCCTCCCGGAACTCCCGTGACGCCTCGACGAAGAGCACCTTGCCTTTTCGGGCGGCAGGCTTGTCCCGGTTCACGACCAAGATCGCGGCCGGGATGCCCGTTCCGTAGAACAAACTCGACGGAAGCCCTACGACCGCTTCGATCAAATCCTCTTCGAGCAAACCCTTTCGGATCTCGCCCTCCGCGCCGCCACGAAACAGCACGCCGTGCGGCATCACGACGCCCATCCGCCCCTTCACGTTCAGCGTTGCGACCATATGCTGCACGAACGCGAGGTCGCCCTTCGTCTTCGGCGGGATGCCGAACCGGAATCTCCCGAACCCGTCGCCCTCAGCGACTTCGCGGCCCCAGCTATCGAGGGAGAAAGGCGGGTTCGCGATCACCCGGTCGAAAAGCATCAGCTCGCCGTCTTGGAGGAGCTTCGGGTCGCGAATGGTGTCGCCCTTCTCGATCCGCGCATCGGGGAAGCCGTGCAACAGCATGTTCATCTTGCAGATCGCCCACGTCCCGAGGTTCTTCTCCTGTCCGAAAAGGCTCAGGTTCTTGCGGTTCCCCTTCTGCCGCACGACGTAGTTGGCTGACTGGATCAACATGCCGCCCGAGCCGCACGTCGGATCGCAGATCCGCATCCCTTCTGTGGGCTGGAGGATCTCGACGATCAGCCGGACCACCATGTTGGGCGTGTAGAACTCGCCTCCCTTCTTCCCGGCGTCGTCCGCGAACTTTTCGATCAGGTACTCGTAGGCGTGCCCGAGCATGTCGGGCTCGCTGAGATTCGCGTTGCGAAGATCGACCTGCGCGAAGTGCTGCACGAGCTTCAGCAGGACTTGGTCGCGCTGCTTCGCGTCCCCCAGCTTGCGCTCGTCGTTGTAGTCGACGCCTGCGAGCACGCCCTCCAGGGAGCTGTTGGCCTCCTCCAGCGCCGCAGACGCCTTGTTCAGGACCTCGCCGACGTTGGTCGCGGTCTTCTGAATCGTCGACCACCGAGCCCGCTTCGGCACGAAGAACTGATGCTCGTCAGGATCTTCGGCATCGTGACCGTCAGCGACGAGAGCCTCACACTCTTCCCCGAAGCGGTCGCTCAGTCGCTTGAGGAACAGCAGCCCGAAGATGAAGCTCTTGTAGTCGGAGCTGTCGATGCTGCCGCGTAGAATGTCGGCGGCCGACCAGAGGTAGCCTTCGAGCTGCTCGCGCGTGAGACGGCCCTCTAGGGCGGCCTTGCGGGCCTCCACCGCGATTTCCTCGGGGTCGGCGTCGGCGTCCTTCGCCTTGGTCTTAGCCCGGGTCTTGGTTTTCGAGGGCTTGGAAGATGCCGAGCTGCGGCCGACGATCCGCTCGATGATGTTCGACTTCGCGCGGCCACTGTCATCCAGGTCCAAGGCGAGGCAGACTTCCTTCAGCCGATCCCGGGAGAGGGGCTCCAAGAGTTCCGCCAGCCCGGCCTTCCGCGAGCTGCCGAGCGCGTTGACGAGCTGATCGCGAACGCGGCGATCCTCGACCTGCAACTCGAACTGCTCGACGGCCTCCACCAGCTCGTCGCGCTTTAGGTGACCCAGAACTTCCCGCTTGTTCGCCATCACGGGGAATCATGCCGAAGGGCAGGCTCGGGAACCACGGGGAACATCTTGCGCGCCAACCAGGCGTTTTCCCAGTGGGGTTCCCGCGTTGTCGCCCCGATGAAGCTGCCGCCCTGAACGTTCGCGCATCCGTAGGAATTGTGGCCCTCGCACGCTTGCCATCTTCGTGGGCCCGCCCCATTCTCATCAGATGCCCGCCGAACACTACGTCACGTCACACCAGGCCGCGAAGCTCGTCAGCACCAGCCCGTCTGCCGTCCTCAACTGGATCGACGACGACCTTCTGCCCGCCTACCGCACGCCGGGGGGTCATCGAAGAGTCGAGCGGGGCGCGCTCATTCGATTCCTGCGCGATCACGGCATGCCGATCCCCCGCCAGCTCGCTGGCGTTGCCCGGCTGCTTGTGGTGGACGACGACAAGACCTTCCTGCGCAACGCCAAGCGGCTCATGGCTCGGCGCGCTCCGCTCCTGAATGTGGAGACGGCCGATAGCTCGATGGACGCGCTGCTCAAGATCGGGATCTTCCGTCCTGATGCGGTCCTCGTGGACGCCAAGATGCCCGGCATCGATGGCGTCGAGCTGTGCCGCAGGCTCCAGTCCGACCCCGCAACGGAGCACGTCACCATCGTGGCGATATCCGGGCGGGTAACGTCCAAGCTGGAGTCCGCGTTCGTCGAGGCCGGAGCCGTCGGTGTGCTCACGAAGCCGCTCGACACCGACCTGCTGCTCGATGTGCTCGGTCTGAATCAGGCGGTGGTGGTGGCGTGAACAACGTGGCGGCCGTCGACACGATCATCGAGCAGGCCGAAAACCGTGTGCAGGGACTGGGCGAGGGTGGCGTGACGTACAGCATCAACATCCAAGCCAACGCCGTTCAGGGTGCGCCCTCTCTTGAGGCGACCCTGGGGCGCGTCACGGTCTTGCTCGGCGCGAACGGCGCGGGAAAGTCCAAGATTCTCACTGCAATTCGGAACCAACCAGTCGCGTTCCAGCCACCTGTCCGTTCAGTCGTATACGTTGAAGGTGGCCGCGTCGTATCTCTTCCGTCGGACTTGAAGATTAATCGGAACACGATCGACACCCACGGCACTTATGACCAGGCGCTGAGCCAACATAAAAGCAAGCGCCAGAAGGGTTTCGCCAAGCGAATCGTGGACGCATTGTTTGCGCTTGAGCGCAAGTCGGAACAAGACAAGAGCACCCATTCAGACGCAGTGGAAGCTTGGCAGAATGGAGGTTGCCCAGGCGCTTCTCCCCGGCGCGCCGAGCCGGAAGTCGATCAACTCTTCCGTCTCTTCCACGAGATCTTTCCAGCGATCGAGCTATCGTTGGACCGTGAAAAGATGTTGAAGGCGACGAAGCGAGGGCAGACGTACCCGGCCCCGCAGATGTCAGACGGTGAACGCCAGGTGTTCGGTCTTCTCGCCGACATCGCGATGTTGGCTGGTCGAGAGAGCCTGATCGTTGTCGACGAGCCCGAACTAAACCTAAATGCTTTGCTCGCAGACGACCTCTGGACGACGCTGGAGACAGAGTTCCCCGATGCCGTCTTTGTATACGGGACTCATTCACTCCAGTTTGCGATGAGGCCGCAGGTCGATCGCATCGTCGTACTTGCGAGCGACGGCGCCGAGAGTGTGGAACTGAACGACGTTTCGCAGCTCGATCCGTCCAGATTGCGTGCTTTCCTGGGGGCGGCGCCCGCTCTCCTCGCTGCGAGCCGCGCTGTCGGCGTTGAGGGAACGGACAAGTCCTTCGACAAGGTCTTCTTCCGATGGATCGTCGGTGATGACAAAGTCGAGGTCGTACCCCTCGGAGGCTCCGAGGAGGTTCGGGCGGCAACGACTGGATCTGGTATCTGGGATCGCCTTGCGAAGGGCGTAGTCATCGCAGGTGTTGTTGATCGAGACTTCAAGTCCGATGAGCTGATCCAGCAACTCGATGGCAAGGCGTGCGTCGTTCTCGAACATCACGAGGCGGAGTCGTTCTTGTGCGCCCCCGATCTACTCGGTGATCTCGCGCTCCGTTTGGGGACGGTGGAGAATTCCCCGACAAGAGAGGAGCTTGAGACCGAGATCTTGGAGTGGGCAGAAGCACGCAAGACCGAGGTGGCAGCCCGACGAACATTCGGCCGCGCTTCCCTTCGCCTCGCGGTGTCCCTGCCGCGCAAGACACTGGCAGCCTTGGACACACCTGAGGACGTAAAGGCGGTTCTCAAGAAGGAGACCAGGAACGAGCGCGCGAAGATCGACAAGTTCCTCACCGAACGGACCGTGGAACGGCGCTTCGATGAGGAGCTTCGGCGAATCCAGCTCGCAATTCAGCAGCGCGACTTCGATGCCATTCGCAGTCTATGTCCTGGCAAGGAACTCTTGGAAGCGTTGGCCCCGAAGGTCGGGTGTGCGAACGCGCATGCAGTGGCGCTTGCCAGCAAGAAGCATGTGGATCTCACGAAATATCCAAGTCTCATACGTCTACAACAACGGCTGTCCGCTGTGCTGGATCGCTAGATATTCTGATCGCGGACCGAGCCCACGCCAAGGGCCGCATCTCGGGCGTGGCCAGGTCGAGTCCCGATCATGTGCCAGCCTGTGCTCGTCGAAAGAAAGCTGCTTCGCCCGATGTCGTCGGAACGAGTGCGCGCCTAACGCCTCCGCCCGAGATACGCTAGGATTGTCGACATGACATTCGGACGCGAAGTGATGGACAGAGTCACCAAGAAGGTTGGTGCCGCGCCGACCTGCCCCATCTGCCAAGCCGCGTTTGACGCTCTCGAAGGAAGGGTTCACCTGTCGGAAGCCCTCCTCTGGCAGAACCGCAAGCTCGACGTCGCCCCCCTACAGTGTACGAAGTGCGCTTCGTTGCCATGTTCAGCCTCGCGGTGCTGGGAATTCCTGCCCAGTAGCGCTCGTTTAGTCGACGCGGATCGGGCAGATCCGCCACCACCAGGACAAGCGTTCGCCTTCCTCCGGTTTCAGGCCGAAGGTCCGTGCTTCGATGCATGTTTCCGAGGTCGCGCCTCCGGGCACTCGCGACTTTCTCGCGACCGCCGCCGCTCCGCCAGCTCGTCAGCCAGCATCGCGACGATCTCCCACTTGCCGTGCTCGGCGGCGAGCCTGCTCCACCACCGCTGGACAGCGCCACTCCAGCTACCACTCGCGCCTTGGTTTCGCGCACTTGCGATCCCGTCTCGAATCCGTCCCAAAGGCACGCACGATCCGACACTTAGCTGCGCGAGAGCGCCCTGATCCCGTCCTCCCGATGCCACCGACCGTGCAGGATCGTGGTGTTGCGTGCTCCATCGTGCATCGGTGATCGAATTCGAGTCCCGTGCGATATCCAAGCACCGTCCACACGCTTTGTAGACGCCTGTCACCCGCCAGCAATCAGCCGTTGCATGCCGCTTTCCACGTCGCTCACCAGCTCGTTCGCTTTCGTCACGCCCAGATCGACGATCAGTCGTCGGAACTGGGCCTCGGTCGACGAAGAAGTCGTCCGCGCTCGGCCTGCCCCGGCCCGCTTGAGCGCCTTCCTCTTTTTCGTGCTCCCCCGCACGTTGTAGACGAGCTGCGCCGAGAACTTGAGGCCGGCGCTCTTGCCCGCCCTGACCACGTCCTTGGCTTTCATGTCCGCCGGCTGCTTGCGAATGAAGTCGCTCGCGCCGGTTCCTTTTCGACCTCGCTTTTTCGTTGCCCGCTTCTTGTTTGCCATGAGGCGGGAACTTAGAATCCATTAATCTTGCTGCTCCGCGCACACCACTGGCCGCGAGTTCCGCTACTTGAACCAGAAACCCAGCTTCCCTTCGTCGTCCAAAAAAGCGCTGAATTACGCAGAGTCACCATCCACCTCACCGTGCTCGGCCATGTCGACGTCGTCGATGTGGCTCTCGACGCGCTCTTACTCGCCCTCGGCGAGCAGCACGGCTTCAACTTGTCGTCTTGTCCCTGGACGCGACGCAACATCCACCGCGCCGACGTCGTCGTCGACCTCGCTCGCGCTCTCCGCCTCATCCTCCACGACTATCGTCAGGCCGTCATCG
>JAJDAH010000332.1 GCA_029261965.1 Polyangiaceae bacterium | reverse complement strand
CCACCTTCTCGAAGTCGATCCGCAACGTTGCCGACTTTGCGGCCGCCCGAGGCGTCGCTGCGGCTGGGCCACTGGGCGCGGTGGGGCCACTGGGCGCAGTGGGGCCGCTAGGCGCGGTGACGGCTTTCGACGGCGACGGTTGGGGCGCGGCAGGAGCGCGGTCCGGGTCGGCGAGACGCGCGAGCAGATCGCCCACCTCCACGTCGATGGATCCGCCCTCTCTCGCCCGCTCCACGATGGCGCGCAGCACGTCGAGGGTTTCGAGCAGGATGTCGATCAAGTTCCGATCGAGCGCACGTTTGCCGTCCCGTAGCTCGCCGATCCGGTCCTCGGCACGATGCGCGACCCGGTTCATCTTTTTCAGTCCCGCAAACGCACTCGACCCCTTGAGCGTGTGCAAGTCTCGGAAAACCTCGTTCACCAGCTCCTTGTCGTCGCCACGGTTTTCCAGCTCGAGCAAGCGCTCGCTCAACCCGTCGAGCCGCTCCACGCACTCGTCGAGAAACGCCGACACCATGTCTTCGGCGATCTGCGGCTTCCATGTCGTGTCGTCCCCGTCGTCCTCGTCGGTCGGCGTTGGCTCTTCGGCTGCAACCTCCGTTCGCGGCGCGAACTGGCGGAGCGCGTCCGCCTGCTCGCGCAACTCCGACTCGTTCACTCGCGCCCCCGAAGCGTCCCCGTGGCCCAGCGCCACCGCCGCCGATGCTAGCCGATCCAACGCTGCGTTGAGCTGCTCCTCGGGCGCGTCCGCCGCCATGCCCGCGGCATGAGCAAGCTCCTTCAATCCGTCCGCCCCGAGCAGCGCCGCGTCCACCGCGAGCGGAAGCAGCGCCGCCGCGAGTCCCAACGACCGCTCCGCCCGATCTCCCCCGTCGAGCGCCGATCGCGCCGCTTCCACCCGCGTCGGGGCGAGCGTCAGAAACATCTCGTATAGCTCGGCCGAGCTCAGCGCCACGGGCAGACGGTACCCCAAGCGTCGCTCGGCGGACAACGAGGTGTTGAGGCAATGGCGTAATTGCGGCGCGGTCGCAACGTGAGCCGCCGCGGGGCGCCGTTGGGCGTCGGGGCCGGCTGGGACGAGGTGGCCGTCGGTCGACGTCGTCGGTCGTTCAGGTATTGACGCCGACAAGTTTAGTGCTAGATTCAAGTTGCTCGGTCACGTTCGTCGAGCGCCCGGCTCGCTTCGCCGGGTCCGAGCCCGTCGCCCCACCGTCACCCGTCGCCCCACCGTCCGATCCAACGATGCCTCGCACTTCGAAGAATTCCTGGGGCGGGGCGCGGGTTGGGGCGGGACGGCGGGTGAACCGATACTCTGGGGTGTCGCATCTTCGGCGTCCGAGCTTGTCGCGTCGGCATCCGGTGCACGTTACGTTGCGGGTTCTGCGCATCGCGGCTCGGCTGCGTGGGTCGCGGCGATTTCGGGCCATTTGGCGAGCGCTTCGCGCCGGCCGTGAGCGGTTCGGGTTTCGGCTGATTCACTTTTCCGTTCAGTCGGACCACTTGCATCTCGTCGTCGAGGCCGAGAACCGTCGGTCGCTCACTCGCGGCGTTCAGGGGCTGTCAGTTCGCATCGCGCGCGCGCTCAACCGTGTCGCGGGCCGCCGCGGTCGCGTTTTTGCCGACCGTTATCACTCGCGCACGCTCCGGACCGCCAAGGCGGTGCGCACGGTTCTCCGCTACGTCTTCGCCAACAAGCGCCGCCACGACGCCAAGCGCGGGGCGCCGTTTCCCGCTGGGTTTGTCGACGGGTGCTCGTCGGCGCCGTTTTTCGACGGTTGGCGTGAGCCCGAGCAAGCGCGCGCGTGCATCATTCCCCGACCTCCGGACAACCACGACCCTCCTACTGCCGTGGCGAAAACCTTTCTCCTTCGACGCGCGTGGCGCCGCCACGGCCTCGTCTCGATCCACGAGGCCCCCGCGCGCACACCGATTCTCACCGAGCCGCCGCGCCGCGTTTAGTCGTCCGCGCCGTCGCGCGGTTTCGCGAAGTAGCCGCTCATTTGCGCTACGCGCGCTCGTGAGCCGAAACGCACGCTCAGGTTCAGCACCTTGTTCACCACGCCGGGAACGACGGTGGGTTTTTTCCCGAAGGCGGCGAGCGCCGCTTCGACGACTTCTTCGCGGGTGGTCATGGCGATCGCGGGGCCGAGGGATTTGACGTTGGCAATTTCCTGAAACTCCGTCGGAGTGACACCGGGGCAAAGCGCCAGCACGTCGATGCCGGAGCCCTTGAGCTCGGCCCACAGCGACTCGGCGAGCATGAGGTCGAACGCTTTGGTCGCCCCGTAGCAAGCGAGATACGGCGTCGGTTGGAAGCCCGCCATGCTCGCAGTGAAAATCAGTCCGCCTTTTCCGCGTGTGACCATGCGCGGAAGAAAAAGGTGCGTCAGCACGAGGGGCGCGCGGCAGTTGAGGTCGACCATGGCGGCCTCACGCTCGACGTCTTGCTCGACGAAGTCGCCGTGGGTGCCGTAGCCGGCGTTGTTGACCAGTAGCCCGATGTCGATGTCGAGCTCGTCGACGGCCTTCTTCACCAGAGCTGGCCCGTCGCTCGTTCCGAGATCTTGGGCGATGACGTCGACGCGAATCTCGTGCTTGCGGGCGAGCTCTTCGGCGAGCTCGTTGAGCTTACCCTTGCGTCGCGCGACGAGAACGAGGTCCATCTTTCGTTCCGCCAAGGCGTGGCAAAAGGTTTCACCGATGCCCGCCGAGGCGCCGGTGACCAGGGCTGCTCCGCCGTAGCGTTCACGAAAGTCCGGCTGGGGGTCGCTCATGGAGACGACGATAACGCGCCTAGGCCCGCGCCGCGCTCATTCGGGGGCAAACTCGGAAATTCCGGCCTGCCGCTCCGCGATGAACGCTTCTGTCGGACGAAATCGTCGTGCTGACCGAGATGCGGACTTCCGAATTCTGGGGTGCACGACGTCGTGCTGGTGGCCGGGGTGGCCCAGCCATGCACGCCCGAGAGGGCCCGCGAGCTGCTACCCGCGCGCCGACTGCTAGGCTAGCCTGGCCTAGCCTAGGGCGTCGCGAGGTGAGCCAATGGTTGAACGCACGGCACGACGGGGTCGAGCTCGTCCGAGAGGAAGGCTGGCTGTCGCCGCCGCTGGTGCATGCTGTGCGGTGACGGTCCGCGCGGCTGCTCCGGCGCAGGCCGAGACGTTCCGCATCGCCACGCTTGCCCCAAAAAATTCAAGTTGGGGAAAGGTCTTCAAGGTCTGGCAGAAGGTCGTCGAAAAGAAGACCGACGGAAAACTGAAGCTCCGCATCTACTACAACGCCGTGCAGGGCGACGAGCACGCGATGGTTTCCAAGATGAAAACCGGCCAGCTCGACGGGGCATCGCTCGCCGCCGGTGGGCTGTCGCTCATTCATCGGGACGTGCTGATTCTGCAACTGCCAGGCGTCGTGAACTCGTGGCCTTTGCTCGACATGGTTCGCGGTATCGTTGGCACGCGCATCGAGGCGGGTTTCGAGAAGAAGGGTTTCAAGATCCTCGACTGGGGGGACATTGGGCTCGTGCGCACGATGAGCAAGGGTTTCGCGGTGCGCGGGCCCCGAGATCTTCGCGGGAAACGCCCGGCGGTGTTTCGGAACGAGCCCATCGGGCCGATGATGTTCTCGCTCATCGGCGGCGTGGTTTCTGTCCCCGTGAGCGTGCCCGAAATCCTCCCGCAGCTTCGGTCGGGGGCCATCAACGTGCTTTCGGCGCCGGCGCTGGCGACGGAGCAGCTGCAGTGGGGTCCTCAGCTCGATCACATGGGCAGCCCGGTCGTGGTGACGGCGATTGGGGCGACCGTCGTGCGAAAAAAGAAGCTCGACGCGCTGCCTGCCGACGTGCGGACGATGTTCTGGAAGCTGCAAAAGAAGGCGCAGAAGGTGAACCGCGGGAGGATCCGGCGACTCGATGCTGAAGCGTACCGGCGGCTCGCACGCAAGATGAAGCTCGTGCGCCCCACCGAGAACGACAAGTTCGAGTGGTACAAGATCTGGCTCAAGTCGGTGCACCGCATGCGCAACGGCATCTTTCCGCGCGATCTCATCGACACGGTTCTCGAAGCGACGGGGAAGGGCTGAGGCGTGCGGCGGCGTCTCGATGCGACGCTGCTCGTGTTCGCGCTTGCCGCGGGCTGCGGGGCGAGCAATGCGCTGCCAGCGTGCAACGTGGTACCGGCGAGCACGGCGCTGCCAGCGGGTGGGCCCGCGGCGGCCGCGGAGCCGACTCCGGCATATCCCGATCCTCGAACCCACTATCCCGAGCCTGACGAGTACAAGAACCGCCCGGTGTCGGTCGAGGCCGGCGAGTTCTACTTCAACGAGGCGGGGGTTGGAGATCCTTACGGGGCGGGCATCGCGTACCCGGCGTTTCTGGCGATGATGCGCCGGTTTCCCGAAGAGCTCGGCAAGAACTGGCGTGAGTTCAATCGCAAGTTCGGGACGATTCCGAACGTCGAGGCCCCTGACGATCCGTGGGCGCTGCCGGTCGGGTTTCATCTGGCGAGAGATCCGGACACGCGGGTGCCGTTTCTGATGATGAATTGCCGCATCTGTCACGCGGCGCGGGTGACGACGCCCGCGGGAACTCGAGTCGTCGACGGGATGGGCAGCAAACAAGTGCGCATTCACGCGTACGACGGCGCGCTGATGCGCATTGCCGAGCGCACCGAATTCACTGTCGACGAGCTCGTACAGGCGAGCGGACGGCTCGCGCGCAAGCTCGACGTTCCGTGGCCGCACAATACCCGCCGCGTGATTCTCAAAGAGACGATTCTCGGCTTCAAGCGGCGCGCTGAGGCGCGGGCGCGTGACGTGGCGCGAGTTGGTGACGGGCTGCCTGGGCGCGTCGCGACCATCGAAGGCTTCATGATGGCACTCAACCACCAGAGCCACGCCACGCTCGAGATACCGAAGGAAATAGGGTGGGCGAAGATCCCCGACGTCGCGACTTGGCGCTATCGCATCACCAACAGCTTCGACGCGGTGGCGACCGGCTCCCCCGTCGCTCTCGTGGCGGAGGCCGACTTCGCCTTCGGCGTTCGCACCCAGTGGTACGACACGCATCGGCACATCGCGACGAGCATGTATCTCTATCTGAAGGCCTTCGACCGGCACCTTCCATTCCCCGCCGCGATCGATCTTTCGCTGGCGAAGACGGGCAAGGACCTGTTCGACGCGAATTGCTCGAGCTGCCACGGGACCTACGCGGCGCCGGACGCTCCCGAGCGCACGGTGGTCTACGAAGAGAAGGTCGTTCCACGCAAAGTCATCGGCACCGATCCCGTGCGGCTCGACGTCGTGACACCGGAGTTCATTAGAGTCGCGAACAGCGAAGCGGCCACACGAGGGCTAGTGCTGGTGCGCGCCACGAACGGGTACGTTCCGCGTCCGCTCGTCGGGGTGTGGGCGCGCGGTCTCTACGGTCACAACGGGCAGTGGCCCGATCTGGCCACGATTGCGCTGCCACCGGAAAAGCGGCCGCGTCACTACGTCGTCAGCCCCGCGTCACCGTTCAATCTGGATCGCGTCGGCACACGCTGGCGTGCGATCACGATCAGCGATGGAAAACCGATGGTCGACGCCGCGGAGGGAAACGGTCTCGTACCACTCGTTCTGGGTCCTTCAGAGTACGTTTACGACGCGAGTCGGCCCGGCTTCGACGCCGGTGGTCACGAATTTCTCAGTCGTCTGGTCGACAGCGAGCGTCGGTCGATCATCGAATATCTAAAGACACTCTAGTCCGAGACTGAGCTGCGCAAGATAGTTCACACCTGGTTCAACCACCGGAACAAAGCGTGACGTCGACCGACTGGTCGGGATACGACCTCGCGCGATGTCCAAGAAGAGCGGGTTCAAGATCATCGGCACCGGGCGATATCTTCCGGGTCGGCCGTACACCAATCACGATCTCGCCCGGGTGATGGACACCGACGACGAGTGGATCGTTCGCCGCACGGGGATCCGGCAGCGGCACTTCTGTCCCGAGGGTGTCGGCGTGAGTGATCTCGCGCTTCCGGCGGCAAAACAAGCGCTCGAAGACGCTGGCCGTGCACCTACGGACGTCGACTACATCCTCTTCAACACGATGACGCCGGACCACGTGTTTCCCGGATCGGGCCCGCTGCTCGGCGAGAAGCTCGGCTGCGTGGGGGTGCCGGCGCTCGATTTGCGAACGCAGTGCGCCGCGATGATGTTCAGCATGCAGGTGGCCGACTCGCTCCTCATCAGCGGCGCCGCCAAGACGATCCTGATCGTCGGTGCCGAGGCGCACGCTGGGTTCATGCCGTGGAGCGACTGGGACATTCTCGAAGGCACGTCCGACAAAAAACCGGAGCCGGAAGACTGGGATCGGGCGACGAGGCATCGCGGTCTGGCCATTCTGTTCGGCGACGGCGCTGGCGCGATGGTCGTCGAGAGTGGCGAGAACGGCGGAGGGGTTTTGGGGATGGACGTGCACACCGATGGGTGCCACGTCGACAAGTTGTTGATCCCCGCCGGCTTTCGAACGAGGCCGTTCATTTCGAAGCGCACGGTCGAAGAGGATCTCTGGATTCCGACGATGCAGGGCCGCGACGTGTTCAAGTACGCGGTGACCGAGCTGCCGAAATCGATTCGGCGCGCGTGCGAGCGAGCGGGCGTGGGTGTCGGGGACGTGGATTGGTTCGTGGCGCATCAAGCGAACCAGCGCATCAACGACGTGGTGCGTGAGCGACTCGACGTGGCGCCGGAGAAGGTGCCGTCGAACATTGCTCGCTACGGCAATACGTCAGCGGCGACGATTCCGATCCTGCTCGACGAGATGCGTCGAGATGGGCGCCTTCAGGAAGGCCAGCTAGTGTGTTTTCTGGCGCTCGGCGCGGGGATCCACTGGGGCAGCGCGGTCGTGCGACTCTGAAAGGCGGCGAGGCACGACGTAGGTACCATCAAGTGGGATCAGCAGCCCTGCGTATTGCAGTTGCCGCTGCAGGTCGCGGTGGACCCACCTTCGCAAGTCACGTTGCAGGCCGCGCCACCCTGGCAGTCGACGGCGCATGTCGAGCCGCCGTCGCAAGTGATGTCGCACCCGCCACCCGAGCAGTCGATGTTGCATTGCGAGCCCCCGTCGCAGTCGAACGGGCAGCCACCGCCGCTGCACTCGTAGTTGCACGTGCCGCCGCTGTCGCAGTCGAGCTCGCAGCCCCCGGCGGTGCAATCTGCAGAGCAGGTGGCCGCGAGGCACTCAATCTTGCCGCAACCGGTCCCACACTCGAAGTCGCAGACGTCGCCGGGGTTACACTGACAGCTGCCGGTGCAGGGCGTCGTCATGCCTCCGCCGCCGGTGCCGTTGCCTCCGGTGCCAGCGCCGCCGGTTCCCACCCCTCCGGTGCCGCCGGTCATGCCCATGCCGCCCATGGCGCCCTGACCACCGGTGCCGCCGCCGGTTCCACCGGTGCCCATGCCGCCGGTGCCGCCGGTGGGCGGGGTGCATTGATCGGTGTTGAAGGTGCACGACGGCGAGCACGTGAGGACGCCGTTGGGTTGGCCGTTGAGGGTCGCGCTAGCGCACGTCTCGCCGTTGAGATTGGAGCCGTCGCACATCTCGCCGGGGTCGATGTTGCCGTTGCCGCAGTTGGTGCCGGTGCCGCCGCCTGTGCCCGGGCCACCGCCGGTGGCCGTGCCGCCGGCGCTTCCTCCGGCCCCACCCGAAGCACTGCCGGCGGCTCCCCCAGCCCCGACGTTGTTGAGCTCGACGTTGCTACTGCCGCAGGCCAGGACCACGCCCGAGAGGGCCGTTGCGGCGACCATCCAGCGGGCAAGTCGGTAAGTCGTCGATTTCAAGGCGTTTTTGCTCATAGTTTTCTCCGCGGCCCCACGGATCTTGGACGACTTCCTCTTCTAAGTGAAGGGTCGAGGTCGCCACGGCTCATGATTTTCCGCTCCGGGCGCCCAAAAACGTGAGCCGCCTCGGCGGTTTTCGGCACTTCTAGGTTGACCTCACCGCTTATGCAGTTGGCAGACGGCGGAGCTTGGATCACTCTAGAAATGGCAATCGTGGCAAGAATCGAGTCGAATCCGGCGCCCGCGCAGGCGAAACGCGGCTCGCCGGTTGCCCGACTCCCGTTTCTCGACACCGATCGCTCCATCGTCGCCGCAGTTCGGGCAGGGCAGAGCGCCGGGGGCGCGGCTCTGTACGACCGCTATCACGCGTACGTTCGCCGGGTACTCATCCGGGTTCTCGGGCCGGACGCGGAGCTTCGCGACCTGATTCAGGACGTGTTCATGACGGCCATCGACTCGATCGACCGGCTCGAGGAGCCCGACGCGCTCAAGGGCTGGCTCGCCGGCATCGCCGTTTTTCGTGCCCGAGGTGAAATCCGTCGCAAGACGCGCAGCCGCTGGTTTCCGCTTTTTTCGCAAGAGGACCTTCCGGAGGTCGAAGCCCCCACCGCCACTCCAGAGGTCGACGAAGCGCTGCGCACCACCTACAAGATTTTGGGCAAGCTGCCCGCGGACCAGCGGATCCCGTTTGCCCTACGTTTCATCGAGGGCATGGAGCTCGTCGAGGTCGCTGATGCGTGCGGGGTGTCGCTGGCCACGGTCAAACGACGGCTGTCGCGGGCGCAAAAGAGTTTCGTGACCATCGCCAAGACCTATCCGGAGCTCCGGGAGTGGATCGACGGAGGCTCGCGATGGAGCTGACGGAATTTCGCGCTCTTGGCAAGCACGTGGCGGACGAGCAAGCCGCGCTCATCGAAGAAGCGACGCCGGACGAAGAGATGCGCCGAGCCATCGCGAATCGTGCGGCGAAGCGCTCGGCCGAGTCGCGCGGTGGATGGCGCCAGTATTCCGCAGCGGCAGCGTTTGCCATCGTCGGTATCGGCGGTGGTGCGCTCGCCTCGCTCGGGCTGAGCGGTGCGTTCTCCGAGGACCCGCTGACGTTCACCGTCGGGGAGTCTGGCGCGCCCGGAGTGCTCAGCGAGTGGACGAGCGCCGCCGACGAGAAGCTCCCCCTGCGTTTCTCCGATGGGACCGACGTGGTTCTCGAGAAGCAAGCGCGCGGTCGCGTCGTGAGCATCGACGCCGACGGAGCCGAGCTCGTCATCGAGTCGGGCGAAGCGCGGTTCGACGTCGTGCACCGCGAGAAAAACGACTGGCGAGTCCGCACGGGACCCTTTGTGGTGCAGGTGACCGGGACGAAGTTCGACGTGGGTTGGGACCCGCAGGCGGACGAGTTCACGCTGACACTTTTCGAGGGCAGTGTGCTCATCCAAGGGTGCTCCTTCGGTGACGGGCACCCCGTCAAAGCGGGTCAGACCGTGCGGGCGTCGTGCGGTCGAAACGAAATGTCGGTCGGGGCGTACGACGCCACGGCAAAGACTGAAGAGCCCGAGACCGCGGCGCCGAAGGCTGAGATCGCGCCGAAGGCCGAGGTAGCCGGCGTCGCGGCCGCGCCCGAAGCGACGAACGACGAGGGCGGCTCCGCATCGCCGAAGCCGGCGAGGGTGGCGGCCAAGCCGGTGGCTGGGCAAGCCGCTGGCTCTTGGCAGACGCTCGCCAAAGGGGGGCACTTCCGTCAGGCCTACGCCCGAGCGGCCGAAGGCGGATTCGAGGCCCATTGCCAGAGGAGCAGCGCAGCTGAGTTGCTTCTTCTCGGAGACGCAGCGCGGCTGAGTGGCCGCTCGGACCACGCGCATCACGCCTACTCGATGCTGCGCCGCCGCTTTTCCGGGAGCAGTGCGGCGGCTCGGGCGGCATTCGCTCTCGGACGCTCGGCGTTCCACGCGGGAAATTCTGCGGGAGCGGCTCAGTGGTTCCAGATTTATCTCTCGGAGCAACCGGGTGGACCTCTCGCGTCGGTGGCGCTCGGTCGGGTGCTCGAAGCGTCGGTTCGCCTGGGCGATTCGGGTCGCGCTCGCAGTGTTGCCAAGAGTTACCTCGAGCGATATCCGACGGGTGCCCATGCCGACGCCGCGCGAAAAGTTTTGGGAAGTGCGCCGGCTAGCGCCGACTAGTCGGTCGACGCGGCCACCGCCCACGGACTCCGTGAGCGCCTTCGCGGTGCTCGCGCTTGCTGTGGTCATCTTTCTATTAAGCGGTGTGGCGCGGGCGGACGGACCTGCGCGGGTGCTCATCATCAATCAGGGGAGCGAGGAGCTCGGGCGCAAGCTGACCGCCGAGGCCGCCCACGTCGGCTTCGTCGTCATCGACAGCCGACCGGGGGCACAAACGGACGTCGCACTGCTCGACAAACATCGAGCGGTGGCGATAGTCCGCGTCGTTTCACCAGAGCTCGTGCAGCTGTTCATCTCGGGGGCGGGCGCGGAATCTCCGCACCTTCAGGACCTCCGCCGGCAAACCAGCGACGGCGAGTCTTTTCCCGTCAGGGTGGTCGAGCAACTTCGGGCGCGGCTCGTCGAGCTGAAGATCGTGCGACCCGAAGATCTCGCGCGGCCGCCGACCGTGGCGCTGCCGCCCGCAGCGCTGCCGCCCGCGACAACAGCGACCGCGTCGGTCCCCACGGCGCCACCCACCGCGGCTCCGCCTGCGCCGACGACCGCGGCGCCACCGATCGCGCCGCCGGGACCGCCGTCGCTTCCGCCGCCCATGGGGCCAGTCGGTGCGCCCTCAGGGCCCGGGTTCGATGGAGGAGCGGTGATTCCGGGCGCTGACCGGGCTCCGCGTCTTTGGCTGAACGCGGGGTTGGCGGCGGTCTCCGCGCGCGGCGGCATGGGACCGGCGGTGCACGGCGCGCTCGGCCTTCGGCTCGAATCGATGACGGGCTGGGGTGGCTCGCTCATTGCGCTCCTGCCGTTCAGCGAGCACGGAGTGGATGCCGAAGCGGGCGGCGCTGATGGGCGCGCCACGATTCTCGGCGGGCACGTCGACTACTCTTCGAATTCGGACAATCCGTGGGTCGTCGACGGCGGGCTCGGCGCTGGACTCTTGGTGCTCGCCCTCCGCGGCGAGGCGTTCGAGGGGTTCGACCCGCAGGACGAGCGGCTCCTGAGTGGTCTCTACTACGCGCATCTCGGCGGAGCGCGCAGTCTGTCGAGCGGCTTTCGTCTCAAAGCGAGCCTCTACGGAGGGGTGAGCGCACCTCGACCGGTCGCACGGATCGTCAATCGGAACGAAGCGACTTGGGGGCGCCTCTTCGCGGTGGCGATTCTCAGCGTCGAGCTCGGCATCGGCCAGACCGCTGGGGGGCCGCGTTGAGGCAAGAGTCCGCCTTTGGCCGCGCCCGCCATTGGTCGCTGCTCGCCGCGCTCGCGTTGGTGACCGCCTCGTGTGGCGACGTTTTTGCGGACGTCGTCGTCAATGATACCGATGTTTGCGAACGCGACACGGACTGCCCGACGGAGACGCCCAAGTGCAACGTTTCGTCCGACCGCTGTGCCGAGTGTCTCTCTTCGGATGACTGCGCGTCGACGGAGGTTTGCTCGTTCCCCGCGTTTGCCTGTGTGCGGGCGTGCCAGAGTAATACGGACTGTCCCGCTTCGGTTCCCGTGTGCGAGCAAGAAACGGGTTCGTGTCGCCTGTGCGCCAACGCCGGCGAGTGCTCGGCGGCGACGCCGCACTGCGATTCGACGACGGGTCGGTGCATGGAGTGCGTCGAAAACGCCGATTGCACGGCCGACATGGACCTGGATCTGTGCAACGACGATGGCAAATGCGTCGGGTGCATTACGAACGGTCACTGCAACGAGGGTTCGGATGTCTGCAGTCAGTTTCTCGGCTACTGCGGTGTCCAGTGCACGGGAGCGATGTCACCGTGCCCG
Source organism: Polyangiaceae bacterium (assembly GCA_029261965.1). Lineage (GTDB taxonomy): Bacteria > Myxococcota_A > Polyangia > Polyangiales > Polyangiaceae > JAJDAH01. Next base: position 13,242 of record JAJDAH010000332.1, on the reverse strand, counting down.
TTCGACGAGCCCATTTGTGACGAAGTCATCGGCTTCTGTGTCGAATGCCAGGTCGACCAGGACTGTCCGTCGGACGAGCCCATCTGCCGAAACTCCGAATGCCGGGAACGCCCGACGGGCTGAGCGTCAGGTCAGCTTCGAAGCCGCGTCGGTCAGCGTGCCGAAGCGCTCAGGCAATACGCTGGCGACCACTTCGTCGCATGGTGCCGAGTGAAACCAGACCAGATCGCGCAGGAGCGCCGCGTCCTTCTTGAACGTCGGCGGACGCGGTTCGCGCGAGAGAACGTCGTTCAGCGTCTTGGCCACGCCGTTCCTCAGCGCGGTCTCCTCCTCGCTTTTCAATCCTGTGTGGATGATCGCGACCACCCCTTCGCCGAGCAAGCGGCGATAGGTCGGCAGCTGCGCGCGAACGAGCCGCGCGGCAACCGCCGTTCGCTGATCGGCATCCCAGCGGGGATCCATCGACCACGAACCCTTCCCATCCTCGCGCGCCGCACGAAAGATCAGCGCGGCGTCTTTCACTTTCAGGCTCGCCACCGACGCCACCACCTCGACGTCGAACGAATAGTCCCCCGCGGTCGCTTCGAGCAGCTCGAGCCGGTCCATCGTCAAGACGACGTGGTCCTGGGGCGTCACCACCAATACCTTCCGCGGCCCCTCCGGCGTGTCGGCGACACGCTCTTCGAGTTCTGTGAACATCCCCTGATCAAGGAGGCTAGCAGCCGGTGGGGAACCGGGCACGAAGTCAAACTACGGAGATCTTCGAGCGCCCGTGTTCGCTGGCGAAACGCGTTGCTTCTGGAGTGCGGGACGGGTTGCTTCTGGAAGCGCGGAGCCAGCTTGCGGACTTGAACCGCAGACCTGCGGTTTACGAAACAGACGGAGACGCGCGCGTGGCATGGCGCGGAAAGACCAAGAACGGCTCAGGTTTTCGCGAATTAGCTACCGGCCCGGATCAGGCGCTGGAGCGGACATTTCCGCGCCATTGCCGTCGAGCAGCGCGATTGCCCGCTCGCAATCGGTGGCCCCCATGTTGGCGTAGATCGCGGTCGTGCTGAGCGTCTCGTGACCGAGCAGTTGCTGCACCACCGGCGCCGATGCCCCGCGCCGGAACAGCTCCGTCGCGAAGAAGTGCCTCAGCGAGTGAAACGACCACCCGCGAAGCCCGGCGCGCTTTTGGGCGCGAGCGAAGGCTTGCGAAAACCCACACTCGGCCCAGCTCTCACCCCGATGCGTTGTCGCGACGAAAGACATCGGGTCGCCGCGTCCGCGATGGGCCGCCTCGAGATAGGGCCGCAGTGGCCCGGCGATTGGGATGACGCGCTGGCTACCCCACTTCGGCCGACCCTCCACCCCACGGCTGATGGCACGCCGCACGGTGATGCATGGCGAGGTTCCGTCGAGCGTCACATCGGCGAGCCTGAGCGCACGCACCTCACTTCCGCGAAGCCCCGCGAACGCCGCGATCGCAAATGCGCCCCGAGCACTGTCCGAGCCAGCCTCGAGGATCGCATCGACGTGGCGACGCTCCATCGCCACCATGACGACCCGGTGCACTTTCGGCAGCGGGGGCAGCTTCGGCATCTCCTCGAGCTTGCCGCTCTCGACCGCATGCCGAAGCACCGATCGGAGCGCCACCTGGACGTTACGCCGGCTCGACTCACTGTCGCCAGCCTCCCGCAGCTCCGCATCGAGCAGGGCCACATCGTCGTACCAGCGAGCTTCGTCGAGGCGCCGCGCCCCGAATCGACCGAGCAAGAGCCGGTCGAAGATCTCGTCGTAGCCTGAGCGAGTGGAGTGCTGAAGCGCCACCTTTGCATAGGTCGCTCGGTAGTAGTCGACGGCGTCATCGAAGCGCGCGGCGCTGGCAGATGACGACTCTTGCTCGGTCACGATCTCGCCGCGCTCGGCGACTTGCATGAGCAGCCGCCGTTCCTCGGCGCGAGCGCCCGTGCCCGTTTGAAGCTGGGCGTCACGACGGTAGCGCTTCCTGCCGCCGCTCTTGGTCTTGAAATGGATGTCAATGATCCAGGGGCGCTTCGGGCGCCCTTTGTCTCGACGAACAGTCATGATCGGTTTTGCTCCCGACCATCTCCGCCGACTCCGTGCGACGCAGATGATAGCAGCCCGCTACCGTCCGTCACTTGTGCACCTCCAGCCCCCGGAGATCTGCACCCGCCAGTGGCGGCCCCATTTCCGGCCCCGGACTCCATCCACCTGCGCCTCGGTGATGCCGTCGTCGGCTCGGAAAGAGTGCCTTTCTAAACGCCGTCGGAGCGCGGGCTCCGTCACGTCGAGAAAACGCGCACCGCGTCGGAGGCCCCACCAACCGCCGCTCTCACCGGACGCCTCATCCGTGGGGGCTAGCGACGGCGCGCCCCGGGCTTCGTTCTGATCCGAGGGCGGTTCGTAAGTGTCCGTTTCACGCGAAACAGCTTCGCCATCCGTCCGCTTCTCAGGGGGGCCTGCAGGCGCCCAGCCGGCGAGGCGAAACCGCGTCCGCGGGCTGCTTGCGCCCTCGGGCACCCACTGGAAGGACACCACGTCGCCCAGCTCCATGAGCCGCCCCAGAGCTCGGCGCAGGCTCCGGTCGCTCCTTCTTACCGGCGCCCACCGGCCTCTGCGCCCTTCGAGCAATTCGCCTCGCTCGCTCGGCCGCCAGCCGAAAATGAGCCCGCGCAGCTCGATCAGCGCAAGGCCATCCTGCCCCGCCTTGTCGAGCAGCTCCACGACGAGCCGCTGCATCTTGCCGGCGCCCCGGCTCACGAGGCGCTCGAGGTCGGTGTGGTTTTTGGGGAAGACACGCCCCGAGAGAATTGTCCCCTCGTCGTGGTGCGCCATTGATCAAAATGCGGACGCTTTTCTTATACGGGGCTCTACTTCTTGGCGCTGTCCCGGCCTAACGCGCCCCAGTTATCCCCCTCCTCACCAGTAGGGCTTCGGTGCCCGGGTCCTCGCGAGAAACTCCTCGAGATCCGGGAGATCACGCGTTCAGCGCGCGCGCCCGCTTGCGGAGGCTCGCCTCTACGCCTGCCAGGGTACCAAAGTCGACTTGGTCTGGCCGGAGGCGCTTCTTGCGCGGAGAACCCTCGTACTCGTAGTCGGGGTCGGTGCGGTTCGGCAGGCTCACGTACCGAGCGACCACAGCGAGCAGTGCAAACGACACCGGCCTAGTCCGGGCATTCTTTGGGTTGAAGTCGCCATCTTCATACATCTCGGGGAGCACGGGCGCGCCCGCCTTGGCCCCCGTGTAGACCGAGGACTTCAGATAGGGAAAAAGGTCGGATTCCACCCACCCAAGCGCGCTTTCAAGCCGTGTGTCTGGGGGTCGGCCGCGCCGAGCCCGGGCGCACACGAGCCCAACGGCGCCGGCGAGCCCGATCAGCGCACGAGAGGGCACTGCGCCCTTCAGCGTGATCAGCTGCGCGAGATCTCTGTGCGAGAAGATGACGCCGGTGGGCGCATCGGTCAGCGGCTCGACGGCTGAATGATCGCCGGACAAATTCACCTCCGGCCGCTTCTGAGCGAATGGTAAAAACAGCCGTGCCGCGTCCCGCTCACCGATGGCCTCGACCCATTCCTGCAGAAAACCGGCCAGGTCGCTCAACAGCTCTTCTTCGCTCCTCAGCAGCCCGTCGTTCCATGCTTGCGATTGGATCGAGGCCGCCGCCACGGTTAGCCATTCGCCCCAACCCGGCAGCTCACCGAGCAGGTAGGTGCGCATTTCATCGCGGTCCTTGATGAGGCGCGCAGCTTGCCGAGCACTCTTGGGTCTTTTTCGCACAAGATCAGGATGGGGCTCCAAGGACGCCCCATCAACCCGTCGACTGCCCGCATTACCTAACCGGCGACTTATTTCACCGCAGGGCGTGGCTGCCGTGGCAGCCCAGTCCCTGACGGGCTGAGCAATAGCCCTGCTGCACGTCAGAACCTCCTGCACTTCTCCGTTCGATAGTTCGACATGCTGGAAATCGTAAAGGAATTACTATCGTAACTTCTGGGACGCGGCACTAGAAACTAGAGCAACGGACACCGTCACCATCACCCGATGACCATCGTCACCATTCGCCCCTACAAGGACACCGACGCCCCCGACGTGGTGGTCGCTGCCCAAGAATCGCTCGCCGAGGTCGGCGCGTGGCGACGCCGAGCAGTGGATCGCAACGACGAAGATCGGCCACCAGGATCGTTCCATGTTTGACTTCGCGGTGCTCGCCGACGATGCCTACGCTGGCGGGTGCGGCGTCAATCAGATCCGACCGTTCGACCGCGTGGCGAACGTTGGCTACTGGGTGCGGTCGTCTCTGACCGGTCGAGGTATCGCCACGGTGGCAGCGAGACAGGTAAATGACTGGGCCTAGGGAAGATCGTCTGGAAAATGCGCGCCGACGGTCGTGTCACCGTACTGAACCTCCAAGAGAAAGAGCGTTCGATCAAGGACCATCACCAGCTCGTTTTGCCGACCGGATGATGTCCGCAAACGTCGACCGCGCGTCTCCAACCAGAGCCTCGGCGAGTCCGCCGTGGTCGATAGGTAGTACCAGCCCCACCTCGATGTCGAGCGTCTTCGTGTGGGTACACGCGACGTGCCAGGTCTGGTGGCATACAGCCCCCCTTGAACCGAAGGCGCCGTACCGCCATTCTTGGCGGTCGTGGGGGCCCTGACGAGCAGAAGGAAGAAGCATGCCCTCGAGGTGCTGACGGCGCCTCGGCTTCGGGACCTGCTCGAAACTTTCGGACTCGAGGCGGATGACCGGCGCAGCCGCGACTCCCTGATCGACACGCTAGCGGACGGCCGCCGCATCGACTTCGAGCGCGTCCTCGAGGAGTTAAAGCGCACGGAGCTCCAGGAGATCTGTGACGAGCTCGGAGTGGATCGGGGCGGACGCAAGAAGGCGCACCTCGTTGCACGCATCCTCGGCGAGCAGTCCGAGCAGCAGTCGGCTCCGGTCACTCCCGTGCCCGATCCCGAGCCGAGTCCGAGGTCAGCCCCACCTCGCTCAGTATCCAGGCCATCATCGCCGCCTTCGCCCGTCATGGTCACTGCGAACATCGGTACACCACCCAGCACCCGATCCGTCCTTGGCCTCTTGCCCAAGGCGCGCCTCGTCGACCTTGGCCGCGACGTGGACCTGGCAATCCCTCCGAACGCCACCAAAGAGGAGCAGGTCGAGCTGCTGGCCGAGTCGGGGCTCGTCGGGTTTGCCTCGCTCATGCAGTCGCTGGGACGAGACGAGCTACGGACGGCCTGCAGCGCCCACGGCCTCGATGACTCCGGCCGTGCGCGGTCACGACTGGCGGCGCGGCTCATGGAGGCCCACGGCGCCACGGACAGCGTGCCGCCGAGGCCCATCTTCAAGGCGCACGAGATCCCCCGCTACGCACCGCGCGTTGGTGACATCGTGGCTTGCCGGCACCGCCAGTGGATGGTCGAGGAGGTCGTAGCTCCGCCCGAGGATGGGCACGCCACGCGCGTGCGGATGGTCTGCCTCGATGACGACAACCAGGGGCGCCTCCTCGAGGTGCTCTGGGAGCTCGAGCTCGGGGCGCGCGTGATCCAGCCGGAGGCGCATGGGCTCGGTGACATCACCGCCATCGATCCGCCTCGGCATTTTGGCGCCTACCTGCACGCACTCAAGTGGAATGCGGTGACGGCCACCGATGCCAAGCTCTTCCAGTCGCCGTTTCGCGCTGGCATCGACGTGTGGGACTACCAGCTCACGCCGCTCAAGAAGGCGCTGTCTTTACCTCGTGCCAACCTGTTCATCGCGGACGACGTCGGGTTGGGGAAGACGATCGAAGCCGGTCTTGTCCTGCAAGAGCTGCTGCTTCGGCAGCGGGTGGAGTTCTCGCTCATCATCTGCCCGGCCTCGGTGTGCCTTCAGTGGCGAGACGAGATGCAGAAGCGGTTCGGTCTGCACTTCGAGATCATGAGCCGGCACTTCATCGCACGGCGCCGACAGGAGCGTGGCTTCGGTGTGAACCCGTGGAGCACGCACACCCGCTTTATCGTCTCGCATCCCCTCATCCGCCGGCCCGAGTACCGGGACCCGTTGCTTCAGCACATCGGTGAGCGGGCGAAGAAGAGCTTTCTCATTCTCGACGAAGCGCACGTGGCGGCGCCCTCGACTGCGAGCAAGTACGCCATCGACTCGCGCATCACCCGAGTCATCCGGGACATCGCCCCCCGGTTCGAGAACCGGCTCTTTCTCAGCGCCACGCCGCACAACGGGCACTCCAACAGTTTCTCAGCGCTGCTCGAGATATTGGACCCCCAGCGCTTCACCCGAGGCGTGAAGATCAAGAACGCGAACCAGCTCGAGGAAGTGATGGTGCGCCGGCTGAAGCAGGACCTGCGGAAGCTCGGGGCCGAGCAGTTCCCGCAGCGCATTCTGGTGCAGATCGGTCTCCGCCACGACGGCAAGGCGTGGCGGATGAAGGAGCAGGTTTGGGATGCCGAAACCAAGCAGAAGAAGGACGGGCACGAAACCGATCTCCCCGGCGAGCGGCCCGCCGAGCTCGAGCTTTCGGAGATGCTCGCCCGCTACACGGAGCTGATGAAACCCGAGAAAGGGCGTGGACGGCTGGTCTTCATCAACCTGCAGAAGCGTTTGCTGAGCAGCATCGAAGCCTTTGCTCGGACACTCTCGGTACATGCCCGGTCGGTTAAGGAGGGACGAGCGGCCACCCAGCTCGATCTGAGCGCCGCCGTGCGACGAACCGGCGACGAGGATGAGTACGGCGTCGACGACGACGTCCTCGATGCTGAGGACAGGGCCGAGATCGATAAGGCGAGCCAGCTCCTCGAGCGGCCGGACGCGAGCGCCCGCACCCTGCTGGACGAGATGCTCGCCTTGGCTGAGCAACACCGAGGTGCGGCCGACGCCAAGGCGCTGGCGCTCATCGACTGGATTCGCCGCCATCAGTGTCCCGCCGTCGCCGTCGGCGGCGCCGAGCGGGCCAAGGACAAGGAGTGGACGGGCCGCCGCATCCTCATCTTCACCGAGTACGGGGACACCAAGCTGTACCTTCAGCGGCTACTCAGCGCGGCGATGGACGGGACCGACCTGGCCGACGGTCGAATCATGCAGTTCCACGGCGGCATGAGCGACGAGCAGCGGGAAGAGGTGCAGCGCGCTTTCAACAGCCCGCCGGGCGACCATCCCGTGCGCATCCTCATCGCGACCGACGCGGCCCGTGAGGGCATCAACCTGCAAGGGCACTGCGCCGATCTCTTCCACTACGACGTACCCTGGAACCCGGCTCGGATGGAGCAACGCAACGGCCGCATCGACCGGACGCTCCAACCAGCCGACGAGGTCCGGTGCCACTATTTCCTCTACCCCGACCGCACCGAGGATCTCGTCCTCGAGAAGCTCGTCGAGAAGGTCGATGTCATCCAGCGCGAGCTCGGGTCGTTATCGGCCGTGCTCATGGACCGCATGGCCGACGTCATGGACGACGGCATCGACCATCGGACGCCTCCACGCCTCGACGCCGCCGAGGATGTTCGTGGTCTGCGCGAGACCGTCGGCTCCGAGCTGGAGAGCCAAAGGAAAGAAGAAGCCAAGCTCCGCAAGGAGATCGAGGAGTGCGGCACCATCCTCAACCGGTCGCGCAAGGTGATGGACTTCGATCCGGCGCTCCTGCGCGACGCTATCGACGTCGGCCTCGGGCTTGCTGGTGCGGACAAGCTGCACGAGACCGAGGAGGACGAAACGAATGTGTGGACCGTGCCCGATCTTCCCGAGGCCTGGCAGCGCACCCTCGACACGCTCCGACCACCCCGCGATCGTGACGAGCCGTTCTGGGAATGGAGGAAGAAAGCACCGCAGCCGGTTCTGTTTGAGCCCCCGCCGAAGATGAACAGTGCCTTGGTGCAGCTGCACCTCGAGCATCCATTCGTAAAGCGCATATTGGGCCGCTTTTTGGCCCAGGGCTTCAGTGCGCAAGACCTCAGCCGCGTGACCGTGGTGCGCAACCGCCACGACGCGCTGGTCCGCGCCATTGTTTTTGGTCGGCTCTCCCTCTTCGGTCCTGGGGCGACGCGCCTGCACGACCAGCTCGTCAGCGTTGCAGCTCGGTGGGTCGAGGGGAGCGATGAGCTTCGACCCTTCGCCGAAGACGCCGACCGCAGCGCCATCGAGAAGCTGGAGCAGATCCTAACGGAGTCTCCAGGTCTCGACCGCATCGGGCAGGCCACACAGGAACGAGTACGGGAAGCTGCCCCGCGCCTCTTTGGCGATCTCTGGCCGCACATCCGCGAGGAAGCCGACGCCAAAGCTCACGACGCGAAGCAGAAGCTCGAAGGCCGCGGTCGAGCCGAATCGGATGCCCTGAAGCAGATCCTCGAATCGCAGCGCCAGGCCATCGAAGATGAGCTGACCGAGCGGGCGCAGCTCCCGCTCGACTTTCCGCAATGGGACAAGCGGCAGCGCGACCAGTACGCGCAGGACAAGAAGCACATGGACGCCCGGCGCGAGAGCATCGCCAAAGAGCTCGAAACCGAACCGGCGCAGATCGAGGCATCCTACGAGGTGCTGCGCACGAGGCTCGAGCCAGTAGGCCTGGTCGTGTTGTGGCCGGCGACGCGGGGATGAGGGACGCGCGTTGAGCGAGAGATGTTGAAGGAATTGGGATGAGCGAAGTCGAGAAGAAGTTCCACAAGACCTGGCTCGGGATGGCGCAACCCGTCGAGGGTTTGGTCGTAAGCGTGCCGGTTCTGGTCGATGCCCAGTGCATGCAGCGGCATCCACCGGAGGTGCAGACCAGACTCGTGGAGCTGTGCCCGCCCACCAAGGAGGGAGCAGCCGGGCCCGAGGGGCACACTGTCGGGGACCTTGGGCGGTTCTTCGAGCAGCTCTTGGAGCTCACGCCGGACCTATTCGACACCGGCGAGGCGCTGCCCGAGGAGCTTGCGCTGTATGTCGCGGAGGGTCGGCAGACGCTGCAACCCACGATGGGGCTGAAGAAGCTCGACGCCAGCGAGGCGGAGGATACGGACGCGGCCGAGGCCACACCGGCAAGTAAGGCGGGCGCCAAGTACGTTGCGCTAGTGTGGGACCTTGAGGGCGCAGCCAAGGCGGCTGACAATGCCGGCGCGGGAATTGGGCTCGGCCTCGACAAGCCGGAGACCGTGACTGGGTCGTGGGACTACCCGCCGGCGGCAAAGTTCGATCGGCTGTTGCGGCACACGCGAGTGCCTATCGGCGTCCTGACGAATCGGGAGACGTTGCGCCTCGTGTATGCGCCCCACGGCGAGTCAAGTGGGCACCTTACGTTCCGGTTCGACGACCTCGCCACAGTCGGGGGGCGCCCCCTCCTTGATGCGCTGATCATGCTGCTGTCTGCCACCCGGTTTTTCGGGGTGGCGGAGGAGCATGCACTACCGGCCCTCCTGTCCGAGAGCCGGAAGCGACAGGCGAACGTTACCAACGAGCTTGCTGAGCAGGTGTTCGAGGCGCAGCAGATATTGCTCGCCGGTTTCGAGGCGGCCGCCGAGCGGGATGGCCGCGACTTGCTCGATGATGCTCTCACCCGTGAGAACGACCATCTCTACAAGGGCCTGCTAACGGTCCTGCTACGCCTCGTGTTCCTCCTGTACGCGGAGGACCGGGGCCTGCTGCCGACCGAGCATCGACTCTACGCCCAGCACCTCAGCATGCTGGGGCTCTTCGAGCGGCTGCAGGAAGACGCCGGCGCAAACCCCGACTCGATGGCCCGACGATTTGGTGCGTGGGGGCAGGTCATCAGCCTCTTCCGCGCCGTCTTCCTCGGCATCGAGCATGGCGACCTCCGCATGCCGCCGCGCCGAGGAGCGCTCTTCGACCCCAACACCTACCCCTTTCTCGAAGGCTGGGGCCCCGCCGGTGGCGCTCCCATCGTCATGGCGGAGCATCGCGCCGAAGTGCGCGTCCCCACCCTCGACGACGAGACGGTGTTCCGGGTGCTCGAGAAGCTAATCGTCTTCGAGGGCCAGCGCCTCAGCTACCGCACCCTCGACGTGGAGCAGATCGGCAGCGTCTACGAGGCACTCATGGGGTACCACGTCGTTCGCACTTCAACGGCTGCCGTGTGCATGAAGCCGGACGGAGTGTGGCTCACCGTTGAAGAGGTGCGAGAGCAGCCGCCCGCGCGGCAAAGCAAGTGGCTCAAGGACGAGATTGGACTCAGCAAGGCGCAGGCCGCCGCGCTCGCCGCAGCGCTGAAGAAGGCCGACTGTGACGCCGACGCACTCGAAGCACTCGGCGAGTATGCCAAGGGCAGCCGCAAGGCCGATAAGGCCCTCGCCCGTGCCAAGGCCGGCCAGCTCGTGCTGCAGCCCGGCGCGGAGCGACGGCGTACCAGCTCGCACTACACGCCGCGTAGCCTGTCAGCCCCAATCGTGCAGCGTACGATCGAGCCCTTGCTCGCTTGCATGGGCAAGGAGCCGCCGAGTGACCAGATCCTCGAGCTGAAGATATGCGACCCCGCCATGGGGAGTGGCGCCTTTCTTGTCGAAGCATGTCGGTTCCTCGCCGACCACCTCGTCGCTGCGTGGACGCGCGAGGGGAAGCTCGAGGTCATCGCCGGCGACCACGAGGACCCAGTCCTTCACGCGCGACGGTTGGTGGCGCAGCGGTGTCTCTACGGTGTCGACAAAAACGACGCGGCGGTCGAACTGGCGAAGCTCTCGTTGTGGTTGGTGACTCTGGCGAAGGACTTGCCGTTTACGTTCATCGACCATGCTTTGCGGCATGGCGACTCGCTCGTGGGGCTATCGTTCGATCAGATCAAGGCGTTCCACTGGAAGCCCGATAAGCAGGTGCATCTCGCTGAGCAGGTGCTGAAAGACGCGCTCGACGAGGCCATTAGTATTCGCCAGGAGATCCTTGCCCTCGCGGGGGACGGCAGCGCCGAAGCGCAGCGAGAGAAGAAGCGTTTGCTCGACGACGCCGAGGATGCGTGCGACCGGGCGCGCCTCTTGGGCGATGTCGTGGTGGGAGCGTTCTTCGCAGAGCAGAAAGACCCGGCGCGCGCGAAGGAGCGACTGCGGCGCCTCGAGGTGGTCGAACGGTGGCTCGCCGGGGACGAAGAGGCGAAGTTCGAGCTGCGGGGGATGCAAGCGGAGATACGGGCTCGGTTGCCCGTCTTTCACTGGATGCTCGAGTACCCCGAAGTGTTCTATGCGGAGCGGCCCGATCCGCTCGACGAAGGGCGAGTGAACCGTGCAGCACATATGGACGGATTCGTCGGCAACCCGCCGTTCGTGGGCGGGACACGAATCAGCACCCACTATGGACTCGAATACAGGGACTGGCTGGCCGAGGCATACGAAGCCAGCAGCAACACCGACATGTGTGCCTTCTTCTTCGTCAGGTGCTTCGCACTGCTCGGTGAGCATGGCTGTCTCGGCATGATCGCGACCAGCACGATTGCTGAAGGCGATACAAGAAAGTACTCCCTCACTCGAATCAGGCGCAGTGGCGGCGTGATATTTGACGCAACTACGCGGCTCCTCTGGCCTGGAACGGCAGCAGTATCGGTATGCATCGTTCACGTCGCGAAGGGACGCATCGAGATCCGAGCAAGGCTAGACGGTCGTGGTGTCGAGCGAATAACGGCGTTTCTCTCGAGTGTTGGAGGCGACGAGGACCCCGTTCGGCTCTCAGCAAACCGTGGCATTGCCTACTACGGCAGCAAAGTATCGGGAATCGGTTTCGTGTTCGATGACGGCAACTCTGACGCCAATCCGACGTCTGAAATGCGTCGACTCATTGAGAAGGATGAGCGCAACAACGAGCGCGTTTACGGCTACGTCGGCGGCGAGGACATCAACTCCATGCCGGATCGGCGGCCGTCGCGCTTCGTTATTGACTTCGGAGAGATGTCGGAAGCGGAAGCACGAGGCTGGCCCGATCTGTTCGGGATCGTCGAGCGACGAGTGAAGCCGGCACGGGCGAAAGTGACTCAACGTGACCGGAGAGAGCTGTGGTGGCTTCACGTGAACAGGTCGCCTCAGCAGCGAGCGTACGTTGCCGAACACCGGCGCTGTTTGGCGCTGTCGCAGCTCTCTACGCACCTCGCCCTCGAGTTCATTGGGGCGGACGTCGTCGTGTCGCACACAGCAATAGTTGTTCTGTTTCGGACTCACTCGCACTTCGCAATCCTGCAAAGCCGAACGCACAGTGCTTGGGCAACGCACCTCTCGTCTTCACTGAAGAACGATCTTCGCTACACACCCTCGAGCACTTTCGACACGTTTCCTTTCCCCAATCCCAACGCTCAGAGCGTCCTTCCGACGCTAGAGACGATTGGGGCGCGCCTTTACGACGCCCGCGCGACGCACATGGTCGACACATGCCAGGGCCTTACGCAGACGTACAACCTGCTCAAGGACCCAGACTGTCACGACGAGCCCATCGTGGAACTCCGCCGCCTCCATGAAGAGATCGACCGCGCCGTCCTCGACGCCTACGGCTGGTCCGACGTCGAGGCCCCACCGTACTGTCCAGCGACCCCCGCCGAAGAGAAAGCCTCCGAGGCTTTCCAGGAGGAGGTCATCGACCGCCTCTTCGTCCTTAACGCGGAGCGAGCCGAGGAAGAACGCGCCCTGGGCCTCGGCACGAAGACGAGGCGCGGCAAGAAGAAGGGCCTGAAGAAGAAGGCGACCTCGAACAACAGCGGACAAGCCTCTCTTTCCTTTGATGACTGACCGAAGCACGACGTGATGCCTCTACTCGCGGCAGCGGGCTTTGTGGGTAAGATTCGGCGGTGCCTCCCTCACGATTTCGAGAACCGGTTCGCCTCCCACGAAACATCGCGCTGCCCGCCCTTGCTGTTCAGTTCGACGGTCTCACTGCGCCAGAGCTCACGTTTGCGCGGCCGCGACATCTTGCGTGGCACCGCGCCGAGATGGACCTCACCGACGCTGAGCTTGTTCTCGACGAGGACCAACTGGTGCTCCGAGTTATCGCGGTGGACGCCCCGGTGCCCGAGGCCATCGAGAAAATGGACGGCGTCCTCAACGAGCGTGCAGTCGTCCTTCTCGCCGATGGAACGGAAGTAGCCGCCGACTTTGCACACCTACGTCGGCGAACCACGAGTCTGAACGTCGGTGTTGGTATGCGCTCGGTTGCGGAAATCGAACTGGACAACTGGGTGTGGAGCGGCGCAGCGGTTCCTGCGGTGTGGCTCGGCCACGTCGAGGGAGCCAAGCTGCGTGGAGGGAACCTCGTGCTGAACGGCGCGGGAGGGCACCTC
>JAJDAH010000331.1 GCA_029261965.1 Polyangiaceae bacterium | reverse complement strand
CACCGTCGAACACCAGCTCGCCGGCGGCAGCGCGACGGGGCTCTCCAAGTACGCGCACGCCGAACGGGTGCTCGCGACGCTCCGGCCGTTCACCAGCGAGCAACAGGGCGACATTCTCGGAATGGTTCGAGCGGGCATCTCGCTGCCGGAGGCCGTCGCGCACGAGCGGAAAGACATTCCAAAGATGAAGAGGATCGCATCGGCTTCTCCGAAGCCAATGAGCAAGCAGATCCACGACGCGGTGCAAGGCGTGAAGGCCGAAGCGCATCAATGGAAGAAAGTCCTCGACGGGATGAACACCGCGTATCGTGCGGTGCCGGTGCTGGCGCGCGGGGCAGAGATCGCGGTCGGGACTGGCTCCGCTGCGGGCACGGTGGGAGCCGTTTTGTACGCGGCGACCCTCGACCAGGAGCCGAAGGCTCTCGACAAGGCTCTGAGCGATGCGGAACGGGCGGGCGGCTACATCGCCGGAGAGCTGACCTCGGAAGTCGCCGTGGCGCGCAGCCAGTACGGAAAGTTCGTACAGGCCTACGCCAGCTACGAGACACAGAACCAGAAGCTCCAATCAGCGATCGCTCGACAAGACCACGGCGCGATTCTAAAACATCGCCAGTCTGCCAGTGCGCTCGCGAAGAACATGGCCACTGCCGTTCGGGCGTTCGCGCCGGTCGCGCGGCGGGTCGCCGCGATGGATGAGCAGTTCGATGCGGACGCGGTGCACGCAGCGGTCCACCTCGCGCTTTCGTCGGTCGGAGCCGGCCTCGGCCCCTACCTTCACCTCCCGGGATCGAAGGCGGCGACGGAGGCGCTCGAGAAGGCGGGCGAGAAGTCCGGCCGCAAGCTCGCCTACGAGATCGCCGCCGGCGCCGTCGAGGTCATCCCCCACGCGATCATGGAAGCGGGGATCATGACCGAAGGCGGAAAGCGCTTGCACTGAGACCGCGCGTCGCAGGCGCCCTCTCTCCGGAAGATGAAGCAGGCCCGGGTTTAGGGGTTTCATTTGACGTGATCCATGGCGGCAGGTACTCGTGGCTGCGCCGATGGCCATGAGCAGCGTCTTGGGGCTTCGAAGAGGGTAGCGGCCCGCATGCTGTTCAACAGCTTCGAGTTCTGGATCTTCTTCGCGGCGGTGCTGGTCCTCTACGCGCGGGTCGGCCATGCGAAGCAAAACGTGCTCTTGCTGCTCGCAAGCTACGTCTTCTACGGCTCGTGGGATTGGCGATTCCTGTCATTGGTCCTGCTGTCGACGGTGGTCGACTTCGTCGTCGCGCAGAAGATCGAGGCCAACGAAACCGAGGGGCGGCGGCGACTGTGGCTCCTTCTGTCGATGGCCACGAACCTCGGGCTGCTGGGCGTCTTCAAGTACTACGACTTCTTCGCCGTGAGTCTCGTGGAGCTCTTGAATGCGATGGGCATCGGAGCATCGCTGCCAGTCATGAAGGTGATCCTACCGGTCGGGATCTCCTTCTACACCTTCCAAACCATGAGCTACACGATCGACGTCTACCGCAGACGATCGAAACCGACGCGGAGCTTCGTCGACTTCGCGCTCTTCGTCTGCTTCTTTCCGCAGCTCGTCGCGGGTCCCATCGAGCGCGCTAGCGACCTGCTACCTCAGGTGCAGACCCCGCGTCCGCGGTGGGTCGAAGGGCTTCGAGAGGGGAGCTATCACATCGTGATCGGCCTCTTCAAGAAGGTGGTGATTGCGGACAATCTCGCGGAGATTGTCGACGCGGTGTTCGCGTCGGATCCGAGCACCATTGGAGGCGCGACGTGTTTGGTGGGCGTCTACGCGTTCGCTTTCCAAATCTACGCGGATTTTTCCGGATACTCGTCGATGGCGCAGGGGGTCGCGAAGATCCTCGGCTTCGATCTGATGTTCAACTTTCGCATGCCGTACCTCGCGCGGGACCCGTCCGATTTTTGGCGGCGCTGGCACATCAGTTTGTCGGGCTGGCTTCGGGACTACTTGTACATCTCGCTCGGCGGAAACCGGGGCTCGGCGTGGAAGATGTATCGCAACCTGATGCTCACCATGCTTCTTGGCGGCCTCTGGCACGGCGCCGGGTGGACGTTCATCGCTTGGGGAGCGTTCCACGGGGCTCTGCTCTGCGCGTTTCGTCCGTTTTCAGGAAAGAGCCGAGCCGCCCCTGGGCGCGTTCGCGCAGTCGTTTCGATCGTCGTTTTCTTCCACCTAGTTTGTGTGGGGTGGCTGTTGTTCCGCGCTCCGACGATCGAATACGCAGCGGCGATGGTGGCGCGGATCGTGACGGATCTGAGCCCGAGCTCGTTCGCTGTCTCCTCCATGCTGCTCGTTAGTTTCTTCACGACGCCGCTGTTTCTCTACGAGCTTTGGGTGGAGAAGAAGGGGAACATGCTCGCGCTGCTCGAAGTTTCCTGGCCTGCCCGTGCCGCCGTCTACGTCTACGCCACCGTCATGATCGTCACTTTCGCCCCACCCTCGCGCCATGCCTTCATCTACTTCCAGTTCTAGACCCGATCTCCGCGTTGCTGCGGCGGTCGTGTTGGCGCTGCTTTGCGTCGAGGTGGTGTTGCGATTCGGTGCACCCGCGCTCTCGGAGGACGTTCGGCACGTGCAGGCGATGCCGCAGATCGCGAAGGCGCTCGCGAAAAGGCCAGATCCACGCGTTCTTTTCGTCGGCAACTCGCTGACGCGGCGGGGCATCGACGAGCAGAGCATCAGCGACGGACTCGAGCGCGCCGGAGCGGAGAACGTGTCGCTCGCCCGGCTCTACCCGGACGATACCCGCATCCTCGAGTGGTACTACGTTGCTCTCCACTTCGCTTTCGGCCTCGACGACGGCCGGCCAGTCGCGCTGGTCGTCCCTTTCGGGCCAGGGCATCTCCGGGACCCCGCCAACAAGGACCCGCGGCGGCTCGGTAACTCGTTCACGACTTGGCGCGACCTGGGGGAGCTCTTTCACTCCGACATCCACACGCTGGACGACCGCGCGCAGCTCATAGCGGGTCAACTGAGTGTGGCAGCAGCGACCGGCCCGCGCGTTCGTGCGCGCGTGCTCGACAAGATCGTGCCGAACTATCGGCAGGTCGCTCGCCGATACAAGACGATGACCGACGCCAAACCGACGGAGCCATCGGCGCCCGCCCCACGATCGCCGAAGTACGGGATCCTCCGACGTCTCTCGCACCTTTCCGAAGAAAACGACACGGCCCTCGTCCTCGTGGCCATGCCAACGCGCTTGGGGTACGAGCTGGACGCGGACCTCCGGAGTATCGTGGAGAGCACACCGACCGTACTAGTCGATCTGCGCGAGGCCGCCCCGGAACCGTCACTGCACCTCGACGCCCTTCACTTGAACCAGAAGGGCAGTCGCCGCATCGGCGGCGTGCTAGGACCGCTGCTCGTCGAGGCTGTTCCCTCGTTGAAGGCGCCCTGAACGCATCTCCGGCAAGGAGGCCGACTACGAAATGCGAATCACCCGGATTGTGACCCTGGCCAGTACTCTACTTCTAGTCGCCGCCTGCGGAGGTGGAGGCGCCGCGGATGCACCGACGGTCTGCGCTGCGGTCTGCGAAGACGGCATTCGTCTAGGCTGCTCGAACTACGCTGGCCGGAGCCAAGCGGAGTGCGTCAGCGACTGCACCAGCTCCCTGGATACTCCGGCGGGTTGTTTCGACACCAATCTTTCGGTCGCTGCGTGCGGTGTGAACAAGGGCGTAGCGACGAGCTGCGCGAGCGGCAACCCGTTCTACGAGGTCGGCCCAAACGAGTGCCAGAGCAAGCTGCTCAAAGCGCTGCAGTCGGGTTGCGCTACGCCGCTTTGAAATGGCGTTCGAACCCGATTTCAGGATTTAGGTACCGAGCAACTCGAAGCCCGGGCGCGCGGCGCCGACGCCACGGATCAGCCCACGGTCAAGTCGCGTTGCTCGTGCCAATCGGCGAGAGACTCCTCGGGATATTCGTCGAAGCAGACGTCGCCGGGCTTGCCCTCGACGCGGATCCAATCGGGTTTCGACGCCACCATCATGTGCACGTTTTCTGGCGGCTCTGGCAGCGGTGTGTCGATCGCGGTCGCCACGGGATGGAGCAGCTCCGGCCAACGGGTGTTGAACGCCCACAGGTGGGAGCCACACTTCCGGCAGAAGTGACGCTCGTGGCGACTCCGGACGGCCTCGCCGTCGCGCTCTAGCGCTGCCCGGTACACCTCCGCGTGCTCGCGCCCTTCGACTTCGAGCGTCGTGGCGTCCGCCAAGGTGTTGATCAGAAAACCACCCCCGCCGCCAGTCTTGCGACAGATTGAGCAGTAGCACCGCTGGTACGGCTGCGGGTGACGAGTTCGGCAGCGGAAGCTGACGGCGCCGCAGTGACACGATCCTTGTAGCAACATGGCTCAGGTCTCCTATCGATCCAAGAGGAGCGAAATCTCGGCGAGTGCGTTCGCGGCGTCGGCCAAATTCCCGTCGTCGAGCGCGTCGCCGGCGGAGTCGAGTCCGGCATCGATTTCGGCGCGCTCGGCGGCCGTGATGTCCCCCGTGCTCTCGCCGGTCGCCGCGGCTCCACGCGCCTGCGCGACGAGCTCGCGGATCTGTTCGACGTCGGCGTTCGTCGAGTCTGGACACACGGACTCGTTCTCGGCGGCGTTTGCCGCGCGGCGAGCTCCCGCGCATGCGGCGTCACGCACCAGCAAATCCAGCCGTTCGGGCTCGTAGTGCGTGATGCCGCCGACCGGCGGCGGGGTTTCGAGCCCGAGCGCCAGCGAGAACAGGCGGCGGACCGGCGAGTTGCCGAGGTAGGTTCCGCCTTCGGGTCCAACGCTCATCACCGCGACCGTCTCGTCGAGCCCCTCGGTGAAGTGGAGGATCCCCCCGGTCTCGCGGTCGAGCAGGCCGACTCCCACTCGGGTCGGCAGCGGTCGAGTCAGCTCGACGCCGGCGCCAGCCTGAAAACCGAGCCCGTTGGCCCCAATGCTCACGAGGTTGAGGTTGAAGCTGATTTCCATGCCCGTCGGATCGAGCACGTCAGGCTGCACGCTCCACGCGATCTCTCCCGAGGTGTCGCGGTCGAACACTTTGATGATGCTCGTCTGTGTCGCCGCGAAGAGCTCGGCATTGTCCGAGGACACGCCAATCGAGCCCACGATTTGCCCGCCGACGTCGACTTCCCAAAGCAGCTCGCACTGGTTGTCGATGGCGATGAGCTTGCCGAAGTTGTCGCCGACGTAGACGCGGTCCCCGTCCGCGCGGAGCGACGGAGTCGACGCTGAGCCGCCTTGGAACGTGCGGCGACAAATTTCGGTGAAGGCTCGGGTGCCCCCACCGTCCACGATGTCCAGCGCGTAGAGCGCGCCGAGCTCGCTGACGCCGTCCGTCGTGCCGTCGTCGGCGTCGGGAGCTGTCGCAGCGATCCAGATGCGGCCGGTGTGCGGGTCGATCGAGAAAAAATTTGCCACCTCCGTACCGTTGCCGAGCAGCACGTCCACGAGATCGGCGCCGCTCACTCCGGGGACGCGCTGGACGAACTGCTCGAACAGAGGTGTCACCGCCGCGACGAGCTCCGCCGGGAGCCCCGAGCCCGCCGGAGACGCCTCGCCTGGGAGCTCGAACGTGGCAACGGGATCGCCGGTCTTCCGGTCGAGCGCGTACACGAACCCGTCGCGGGCGATGCCGACGATGGCGTCGGATTGCGGATGATAGTTGAGTCCGAAGACGCTGGGTTTGTCCGGGTTGGTGAGTCCGGTGGACTTGTCCCAGACCACTTCGCCATCGGTGCGCACGGCGAACGCGCGATCGTACAACCCCAAGTAGACGAGCTCTTCACCTTCGTCGTCGGGGTTCCGAAGAACCATCGGGGTGCCCCCGCCGACGCGAGCGCCAGTTCCCGGAAGCGCAAAGCGCCGCGCGCCGCCCTCGGGTTCGAGCGATATCAGCGAAACGTCTTCTTTCGGCAGGAGAGGCGCGAAGTAGAGGTTGCCGCGGCTGTCGAAGACCGGGCCGGTCACGTTGAAGGTCGCTTGTTCGGTCGTCCATCCCGAGCTGAAGCGCGGGGCCACGACGATGGACACCTCGTCGGTGTTGAGCGCGTCCCCATGGAGATTGCGCCAGGTCGCGCGAGACGCGAGCACCGGGTCGTCCGACGAGACGACGCGACATCCGCTCGGCTTCCATGAGCTGCCGCACGCGGGCTCGAGCAAGACTACCGGCGCGCCCCCACCGCCATCGTTCGCGCCGTCGCTCCGGTCGCCCGAGCCGCACCCCCCTACGGCGAGGCCTGCAAGCGCAGCGCTGCAGGCGACCGCGGTTCTGCTCGCCGTCATTGCTTTCGACGTTCGCTCAGACGCGCAGGCTACTGACAACGGGCGGACCGATTCAGCGTGCTGGGCGGTGGGTGCGGGCGCCATCGCCGCCCGCGTCTTCGGACGAATCGCAACCGACAAGAACGAGCAGGTGAACACTGACCAGAGGCAACGAGTACCGCATGAGCGTCATCGTGCACCGACGGAGTGTTCTTCTCAACAGACTTTCCGAGAAAATGGAAGAAGGCTGCCCCGTTTCCCGAAAGCCGAAACCCGCGTAAGAACAGTGCTCAGCAAGGCTGTGCCGATATCGCCACGTCGCCCTGTGCTTTTGGTGCCACACGCGGCGAAGGAACCGCGACTTGCGCTTCAGTCAGTCGCGGCACAGCTCGTGCACTCTCGCAGGCGTGATGGCAAAAAGCAGCAGCCCTCGTCGCGCTCGTTTCGCTGTCTGCAGGGGCAGCAGGATGCATCGGTCTCTACGACGACGGCGACGATTGCTCGATTTCTTTCGAGGGACGACGCGCTTCCAGCTACGAAGAAGCCTGGCCGAATCTGTACGAGCCGGATCCGCTCACACGCGAAGAAATTGTCCGCGCTTGCCATGCGTGGGACGTCTGCAGTGTGAGGCGATCGCTCGACTGCGACCCCGACGACCCGCGAGACATGGGTTACTCCTGTCGGGGTGACGTCGACGAGTGTGTCGACCGTGTACGTCGCGCAGCACCGCTGAGGGCTACCGTCCAAGGAACCAACGAGAGCGCCGAGTATCTCACTAGATGCCTGCTGGCCGCGGGGGGCGACTGCGAGCGGGCCAAAGCGTGCCGAACGCCGTCCGCCGACCGTGTGATCGAAGACGCCCGAGTCTCGTTCCGAGACACAGCCGAAGTCGAGTGCGAAGGCTCGATCGCGACGCTTCGGCTGGGCGACGCGGTAGCGATGCGAGATTGCGCGCGTTCGGGTTGACAATGCGACACCGAGAGCGCTACGGGCTGCACGGCACCATCGAGGGTTGGTTGCGGCTGGGAAGCCTCGCCCGTGGAGCCCGTCGGATGCTGGGACTCGGCGACCGCCGAGTGCACAAGCGAGAACCGAGCCCCAGAGCTGCTCGACGCCGTCCTGGTCATAGACGGCAACATCAGATCTGGGTGGGTGGCTCCCACGGGGGAGCGCGTTCAGCTCCGGGTGTCCTATCAAGACGCGGACTGCAATCTGGCGTGCGGCACCATCGGTGACCGAGTCGAACACGCGTCCGGCACCACCTCAGGATGGGGCCGAACACCATCGAGCTTGGGCTGCGCGGCCGCGGACCCACGAAGAAGTCACCTGTCGTTCACCGTATCGAGCGGGGTTCCGGGACAACACCGCGCCCGCGTATGGGTGAGCAACGGCTGCGGTGCACGCAGCAACGAGCTGGAGTTCGCGATCACGTTCGTGGGAGATCACGTGAACATCGACGGAATCAACTAGGGGAGCTCTGGTAGCTGGCCACGCTCGATGACACAGGGTGAACGCCCACTTCTGCCGCCCGACGCCGAGTCGTGACGAAGGCTGATTTGCGAAAATAGGGTTTCGGCCGCTCGCCGAATTTCGAGTTTTTCTGGGTCCCATCTGTAAGGCCAGTCGCGAGGCCTGCGTTCTACTCGCTGTGACGAAGAACCTTCCCCAACCCGAACGGGCCCTTTTTCCCGCCTTGCTCCTTCTCCTCGGCGGGTGCGCCATGGGGGGGACCAGCGGTGCGCTCGGACAGAGCTCGACGGCGGACGACTGCAACCCCAACGACGAAGCGTGTCTGGCCTCGGGGCTCGATGCGCCCCTCGCCGTCGGCGCGTCGGTTCGGCCCAGAATCAAGCTGGACGTCCAGGGCAGCGGCGCGATGGACGTGGATCTCGTCTCGACGCAACCCGGCGTCGCCACGGCCGCCGGCGGTGTTCTCACCGGTCACAGCCCGGGCATCGCGGCGATCTTGATGCGCATGCCCGACGGAACGGTCGTGGACTTCGTGCACATTTGGGTCGCGGCTCCGACGCGGATCGAGCTCGTGCGCATGTCACCCGAGGGCGCGGACCGCGGCACGCTGTCGGGGGACATCGGACTCGTCGTCGGCGAGAACATTCATCTCGAGTCGAGGATTTACGGTGAGGCGCGCGAGCTCACCGGCTACGCCGATACTCGATGGAGAGTCGACCCGCCGTTGGTCGACGTGATTGGCGACGGGACCGAAAAAGGCCGTCGCATCATCGCGCGCTTTGCCGGTCGCGCGAAGCTCACGGTCGAGAGCGCGGGACGAGTCGCCGAAACGAACGTGGTGGTCGTCGAGCCATGAAAACCACTCTCATCTTTGCCGTGCTGGTCACACTCGGGTGCAGCCCAACCTTTCAGGCGGTGACACCCCCGCCACCCGGCGCGATCGCCAGCCTTCACCGGGGCGACGACGAGGTGGAAATCTCCCCCGGCGCGGCCCTCGCGTTTTCCTGCCGCCGCCGTTGGAGCGGTGCGGCGTGCACCCGCGCGACGGCCGTCAGCGACGACCCGAGCATTGCCGTCGTCTCTCCGGCGCATCTACATCGCCTCGACTTCGGGGGCCGTAGGGGCATCCAACCGGCCTCGACCTTCGTCGTCGCCGGCGTGTCCCCCGGCGTGACGACGATTCGCATCGAAACAAAAGACCGAAGCGGTGAGATCCAGGTGACGGTTCTAGGGACGGGCCCACGAACAGGTAACGGGCGCGTCTCCTCGAAGGTCGGGAACAGGTAGCGCAGAAAGTGCAGACGGTGCCTTCGAGGGCTACCGCGCATGGGCGGAGCGGAAACGAGACAGCACGCGCCGAGAGGAGCAGACACCACCGCACGTCGCTCTTGCGATCGGTGGGGGTGGACGTGGGGGTGGGGGTGGACAGCACTTCGTTTGCAAGCCGAGCGTGGCGGGAAGCATGCCGCCAGAAATGCGACGGATCGTCTCATTTCGACCCGCATGGGTAACCATGCCCCCGAAATGTGACGCTCAGTTGCATTTGAGCGCGGATGCTTTTTACATGCGCCTGGTTACCGGCATCTGCAAGACCCCGTTACTTTCTCGTCGACGGTGATCTTCTTGCCGCAAGTATCTGGAACGCATGCGGATCTCGTTTCACTCGATTCCCCTCGGCTGGCCCGTCATTCTCGCCGTCGCCTGCGGCGTGTCGACCGCTTCGCCCACGTCCTCTCCACGTCGAGCTGCGCCCGTCGCGGCCGAGCCTTCATCCAAAGTCGTGCCGACGCCGGCCCCGAGAATGGATCCGGGTGCTGCGGACGCTGGGGTGGCGCCAACTCCGGGACCGGAAGAGGTGCACCACCTCGGTTGGACGCGTGAGCTCGAAATCGCGGGCCGCTGGGTCGCCATTGGGAAAAAGTGGGTGGCCGTCGTGCAGTGGGCGGATGGTCGTGAGAGTGCCGTACAGATGCGCCGGCTCGAGCCTGGCGCAAAATGGCGGTCGCTTCCGCTTCCCGACCGCCTGACACCTCGTCGGGACGAAAGCCACGGGCTTCGGGTGTTTTTCGGGCGTGACGACCGACCACGGCCAAGGGAGACTTTTGGGACATCGCCGGCACGGAGACGGAGGTCTTTGGCAGTGGCGACGGAGTGTGGGTGGGCCGTCAGCTGTAGCCAGCTCAGCTAGCGGGCTACGACAGTCGAGACCGGATCTCGATGATGTCCTTTTCGCACTGCTCGACTCGCGGCCGGATGTCCCCCTGAAGACGAAGGAGGGTCGTGAGGTCTTTGACGTTGCCAGCGAGCTCGGTAATCGCTGTCGCCGTTCGGATCTCCGACTCGACGATGCGTTGATTCGTCGCGTCCAGCCGCTGATTCGTCTCGTCGACCCGCTTCCCAACGCCCTGCACCTCGTCCCGAACGCCCTGCACCTCGTCCCGAACGCCCCGCACCTCGTCGCGGATTTCTTTCAGCACTTCGAGGGACAGACTCACGGGCTCGTCGGACATTCTAGCACTTGCCTTCCGCGCCGGTAGGTCGGCGCTTTCCCCCCTATCGGTCAGGGGAGCCGGCAGTTGCGCGAATTCGGTAGGGCGACGTCCGCGTTAGCGTGTCGAACCTCAGGCTCCCTGGCACGGGAGCTGGATTCGAATCGTCCCTGTCGTGGACGCTTGCACGGCCGTGCAGGTCGACGGGCAGAGCTTGATGCGAGTGGGCGCTCCCGGATTGTCGAAGTACCAGCCGAGACCGCACGACGCTTCGACGGGCTGCTTGGGCAGTACTTCGGGGATTGCCGGTGGGTCGTCGAAGACGACTTCGATGGCGTTGGTGTCGACGATCCCCGCGTCACTCGTGGGGATGGCGAACTCGCAGTCGAGGGTCGTGGTGGTCGTCATCGTCGTCGTCGTCGTGATCTGCGAACGGATGACCTGAAGGGCTGCTAGGAACGAGGCCGAGCCGTTTCGTGCGTCGCAAGCGTTGTCGGGACCAGCGGGATCGCAATCGGTGCAACCTTGGGCGGCGATGGTGTTCAAGGTCGAAAACGTCGCGCCTTGCATGCCCATGGTGAACACGAGCACCGGGTTGGTGGGCGCAGTGCAGGCAGTGTTGGCGATGGCACCGAGCCCCGTCGCATCCTGAGGGCTGCACGACGTCGGATCGCCATCGGTGATGAGCACACCGGCGCAAGTCTCGGTCGGATTGGCCGCCATGTAGGTCTGGCAGAATTGAATCATGCCGTTCAGCGCACCGGCCGTCGGTGTGTTGCCGCTGGGGGTCGTGCTGTTGAGCGAGTTGACGATGTTCGCCGCATTGCCAGGCAGTGCGCCCATGGGGACGGTTGGCGTCTCGTAACCCGTGCAACCGTTGCCGCTGAAGTACTCGAGCGCCACTTTGAGTCCGGCAGAAGCGGGATCGTTGGCGAAGGCGGTGATGGCGCTGACCGCTTGCGCCCACTTGCTGGAGCCCCCGCAACCCCCGAAGACCGGACACATGCTGCCTGATTTATCGAGCATGATGTAGACCGAGCCCGGCACGTCGACCGTGACCGTCACGGTTTCGGTAATTTCTTCGGCTTCGAGCGTCACCTGGGCGCACGCGTCCTGAACGAGCACCGGGGGCACGTAAGAGAACGTGACGTCGGGGCCACCGGCATCCGGCACCGAAGTCGTGCCGCCGGTGCTGCCCGACTGGCCGCCGGCACCCGCTGCGGCCGTAGATCCCGCGCTACCCGCGGCACCTCCAGCGGCGACGCCGCTGCCCCCGTCACCGCCGCTACCCGTGTTGCCACCGCTCGAGCTGCCGCCGCTCGAGTTGCCGCCGTTCGAGCCGCCAGCTTGGTTCGATCCGGCTGCGCCAGCCACCGCGCCTGGACTCGCGGCCGCGCCACCGAAGGGGCTGCCGTCGGGTTCAGTGGGATCGCTACTGCATGCTGCGGCGGCCGAGAACAGACCTCCCAGTACGAACGCAGCGATCGCCCCTTTTTGCACGAGGCAGTTAGATTACGGCGCTCGTCCGATTTTCACAATGGGCGTCGCGGAACGTCCGGCGCGCCGACGGCCGCCCTGCGGAAAGTCGCGGCTTATTGCCGCCGGGCTCGTGCCGACGCCGCGCCGCGCAAACGGCAGCGGTCGAGGATCCGGTTCCAAGGATACTCAGCGACACATGCTCACGCAGCTAATCGATTGGCCGTCGAAAGCGCGCAGACACGCCTCTCCCTCCGTCGCCGCGACGCGCTCCGACCATACCCCGCCGGAAAAGACCCAAAGGTCGTCGGTGGATCCGCAGTCGCTCTTGCCAGCGAGCGCCAGCGCGTGACCGCAGGGCTCCGACCAGACCAGGGTGTGGGCGTGCCGTCGCTCGGGGGCCGTGAGATCAACCGTCGTGAAGTCCGCGGGGAACATACACGTCCCCGTGCTCGGCGCGTTGAACGTGTCGCCTTCGGCGAGAAGCCCCCAGCTCCCGGAGTTGGGGTCGAACCCCCAGACATCGTTCCGGTTGCCGAGCGCGCCGTCGTCGTGTCCGCCGAAGAGCAGATAGATGTCGCGTGCCGTGTCGTAGACCATGGCGGGACTGAACCGACCCGCCGGCGCGTCGGCTGCCCCATCGTGAAGCATCGTCCACGTCGAGGACGCGAGGTCGAAGCTCCAGAGGTCACGGAAAAAAGTCGCCGTGGGATTGAACGCCGTTTCGTCAGCGCCACCGAAGACCACGACTCGGTCCCGTTTGGAATCATAGATCCCCGTATGAAAGAGCCTGGGCGCCGGGCCAGTCGCGGTGCGCTCGGTCCACGCCATCGCGGCGGGGTCGAAGCTCCACAGATCTCCCTCCGGGATGAATGCGGTTCCCGTGGTGCTCGAGTTGCCGCCATGGATCCAGAACACGCTGCGGTTGGAGTCCCACACGAACACACCGTCGACCCGCGGCGAGGGCTTCGGATCCGGCGTCGCTTCGGTCGCCCACTCTCTCGTCTCGACGTCGAAGCGGAGTAGATCGTCGAACAGTAGATACTCTCCCCGGGTCGAGCCACTCGAACGAAACCTGCCGCCAAACACCCAAACAGCGCCCGCGCCATACGCAGCCATGTGCCGGGCCCGCGCCTGCGGACCGGGACCGGGAACGATGCTCCAGCTGTTGCATGCGTCGTCGTAAATCCACGTCTCGGCGGAGTAGTTGGTGGGCGGCGGCATGCACGCTTCCGGAACGGCGCGCTGACCTCCAAAAACGACGAGCTCCTGGCGCTCGGGAACGTACGCGGCGGCGTGCTCGCCGAGTCTCGTCGGTCGACCCGTGCCCTGTCCCGCGCATCGCTCGGGAGTGGGCTCACAGCTCCCCGCGACCACTCCACTGCTTGCACTCCCGCCCTCGCCCCCGTCCGCGCCCCCGGTTCCACCGCAACCCAAGACGACGACGCAGACGCTCAGCACGCAGAAGCTACGCATCGGCTCAGTCTACCGCCGGCGCCCCCCGTGTGGTCGCTCAAAAGTTGGGTGAGCACTTCAACGTCGGTCTCGACCTAGCTTCGAGTCATCTTCTCAGCCGTCGCACACGTCCGAACGCGGCGAGCACGAGCAGCAAGCTGAGCGAGCTCGGAGTGTCGGTCGACCGCGGCTTCGTCGAGCACCCGCTGCCCCCGGTGTTGCGCCCTCGGAAGTCGCCGAGCTCCGACTTCGGGGGCGGTTCTTCGCCTACGCCGGGAACGGTCGGTCCGCTGGGGGGAGGGGACACGGGGATCGGCAGCTCACCCTCCATCGGGTCGTCGGGCGGGGGCTCTACTGGTGGTGTCCCAGGATCCGGCGGCGGGGGCGGCGGCGGCATCTGCGGTGGGGTGACCGGAGAGACATCGAGGGCGTCGACGGCGATGTGCTGGTCGTCGGGAATGGGGACCGAGGCGTTGTCGTAGACCGAAACCCACTGGTCGGATCCGGCGGCGAACGTGAAGGTGCCGAGGGCGTGCCAACCGTTCGCCTGTGATTGATCGACGCTGACGATCGTCTGCTGACCAGCGTGTCGGACTTCGTAGCGGGTATTCGAGTACACGCCGAACGCCGGGTCGATGAACACCGAGACGACGAACTCGCCCGGCGCCGCAAATTCCATGTTCCAGCGCGCCCAGTTGCTCGGTTCGGAGTTGGCAAAAGCGTCCGTCCAAAGAAGCGCGCCGTCTATGCCCACGCCGACTTCTCGCCGCCAGTACTGGTTGGGACCGAACGTCTCGAAGCAGGGACTCAGCTCGTCGATGACGGCGCCGGTCGGATCGATGGGCGGACACGCCGGCACGGTTGGATTGCCCACCGAGCCGTCGAACCACGGCGTCGTGTTCAGTGACGCTTCGACCGAGAGCTCCACGTGCAAGTGGTCGTGGTGTGGATGTGAGCCGCCATACCCGCGGTCCTTCGAGCCTGCTGCGCGGCTGGCGTTCCAGGTCCACAGATCCCAGATCATGTACTGAATGCCGATCGCCTCGGCGTTTTCGATCAGGAAGTTGCCGATGGGATCCCCGAGACCGTTGTCGGCCTCCCCCGAATCGAGCGGCAGCATGATGTCGAGGGCGCGCCCGGTGCCGTGCACGCTCATCTGGCTGGAGTTGCCCACAATCGCGCGGCAAGAGTACCCACCGATGCTGAGGATCTGAGGGAAAGCCGTGAGCAAGTAGTCTTTGAGGATCTGCCCGCCGGTCGTGAACCCTCCCCCGCACTGTCCTGGCCAGGGTCCAGCGCCGGTGTACGGCACGAACTGCGAGTCTCCGGCAGCGAGGGTGGAGGCGGGGATCACCCACGGGCCAGGGATGGCGAGCTCGGAGTGATGGCGATCGAGCTCCGTGGAGTCGCTGCTACCGCAACCGGCGAGCAGCGCGGCAAGAGAGATGGCGCCAACGAAGGAAGAGTGCCGCGTGCGTATGACCACTGGGGACAGATGATAGCGGATTTTCGTCTGCAGAACCCGCAGGGGTTCGCCGCGCCGCGGCTTCATCGGCTCGGCCCGGGAGTGTACTCCCGTTGCAACGCGCTTTTCTGCCGAGCTCGTGAGCGTCGAAAGCACCCTGCAGCCACGTTCTGCGCTCGGACGGGGTCAGCCACACGGGCGGCTTCTGCGTCCTACGGTGCGCATGCTCCGGGCGAGCAAGCCGAGTGCCCAGATGGCATGAACTGTTTCGTTGCGAATCGAGATCGCACGATTCGTCGGCTTGGCATCCGCATGGGGGGTGCCGCGGGTGCCGCCGGCACGCGCCCGTTCCGGCCCCATGGCGAACACTTTGGTGGGCATGTTTCGAAGGCGCGAGGGGCTAGCCCGGGCTAGCCCCCAGTCAGCCGAAAACGCTGCGATACGCTTCCTCGTTGAAACCGACCAGGACCGTCTTGCCGCTGACGAGCGTTGGCGCGCGCAGGTTGCCGGTTGGGCCGAGCATGGCTTCGACGACTTCATCGTTGGGCTTCACGCCCGGACTGAACGTCGACACGTTCTTGCCTCTGGCTACGATCACCCGGTTGGCTTTGCTGGCGAGCTCACGCGCCTGGTCTGCGCCGAGCTTTCGTGAAGCCGGTATCGTTTCTTTGGGCTGGAGCTTGCTGGCGTCCAGGAACTTGGACGCTTTGGTACAACTCGTTCAGCCTTTGCGGAAGTAATACCAATTGACTTGCTTCGGCATGCGATAGGTCCCCTACCCTTTTTTCTGCGAGGCGTCGAAGATGCAACAAGAAATAGGCGAACGGGGCGCCGTCCGAGTCGCCGCCGACAGCGCTCCCGGCGCGGTCCAGCACGGCGGCTCGCACCCTTCTCCGAGATGGCCCGGGATCTCGGTATGCAGACCGTGCACTTGAGCGCGCCGGCGCGCCCCCCCGCCCACGGCGTCGACGTCCACGACGACGATGGTGAGCGGGCCACGTTTGCGGCGCCGCGACCTGCGCTCAGTCGCGCGCTCGCCGAAGCCAAGGCCGACGTCTACGTCGTCAACGATGCCGCGCCGGTCCCCGAGGCCGACCTGGCGGCGTGCCTGCCGTTCGGGTTCCCGTGCTTCCGCCGCCACGCGTTTCACGAGAGCCCGTACTTTGGCTTTCGCGGCTGGCTATGGTTCGCCCAAGAGCTGTTTCATTGCACGCGGCACTAACCCGACGGCCGGCCGGGCCCGCTCCGTGCCATCGGTCTTCCCCGGCGCCATCGGATTGCCGGGCGCCGTGATATCGTGTTCGAGTGTTGAAAACGAGTCGACTACTGGGTGCAGCAGGTGTTCTCTCCATTTTCGTTGCTTCCTGCGGCGGCGGCGACTCCGACGGGGCTTCGGACGGAGGAGCGGCGAGTGGCAATGCGGGCGCGGCCGGTGCCGGCACCGGGGGCGCGGGCACCGGGGGCATGGGCACCGGCGGCATGGGCACCGGGGGCACCCCGGGGATGTGCATCCCCCACGACGACTACAGCCGCACGTTCTACTATCGGCTCGTGCTCGACGACGGGTTGATCACCGCCTTGGCGTCCATCGCGGCCTCCCCCGACTGCGGGAAGCTGGATTTCATGATCGACTCTGCGGCTTCGACCGTGGCGACGGTGGCCGAAAACCATCCACCCGACGGCCAAGGCACTCAAACGTTCATGGGGACCTTGCCGGATGGAGAGGACTTGGTTTTTGCGTTCGCCACGCAGGAGCTCGGTCTCGTCGACATCACCATCGGGTGCGACGGCACGACTACCGCCACGCTGGGGTCGGGTCCGCTTGCGGTCAATTGCAGCGGGATGTTGTTGCCGACGGGCGGATCACTGCAATGCGAGGTGCTCGGTCCAGCTGGTCCGCTCGGTCTCGCGACGATCACGATCACCACCGACGCGCCTGATCCGGCGAGTTGCACCCCGCCACCGCCTCCTTTGCCCGCACCGGACTGCGCAGCGGACCTACCGCTGTCCCCAGCCGTCGGTGGCGCGTGTACTGCGGGCTGCCAACTCGCCCAGGGCGGCGGTTGCTCCCAAGGCCAGTGTCGCGCGCTCTGCGTCGATAGCCAGGTGGGCTGCTCGCTTCATTGTCAGCCGAACGAGTCGTGTTTGCCACTCGAGCAGGGCGGCAACCGCGTGACTATCGACATCGGCGGCACGGACTACCCCGCGGGTGCCTGTGCCCTGGAGACAGGGCCGCGGCAAGCGTACGAAACCTGCGGGGCGCTACGTTGTGATGGGTTCAACTGTCTCGGTTTCGCTGGCGTCAACGGCGTAGGCTTGTGCGCGCCGGAGTGCTTCGGAGACGACAGCGACTGCCCGCCGGGCCCCGCCGGATTCACCTCCATTTGTAGGCTCACCGACGGGAGCTTCCGGACGTTTTGCGCGCTGACGTGCGACCCCACACGCCCCACGGAAACGTGTCCCCCGGATTTTTCCTGCGCGCCAGCGGGGGTGAATCCAATGATACCCGGAATCAACATGCCGACTCGCCCCGTGTGCTTGCCAGTCCGGCCGTGAAATAGCGACCGTACTTCGAGGCGATTCGTAACGTAGGTGCACCGGGCGCTGGGACCGCGCCGGTGCTTCGTGGTATTCTAGCGCCGTGGCGGGGCGTGGATACTCGGGGATCTTGTGTTTGCTGACGGCACTCGCCTGCAGCTCGACCACCAAGGTCGAAACGGTTTGTGAAGGCGGCGCCAGCCGGGAGTGCGTCGGGCCGGCGAGCTGCCAAGGCGGGCAAAGCTGTCTCGAAGACGGCTCGGCCTGGGGGGAATGCGTGTGCGCGGCGGCAACCGGCGGCACCGGAGGCGCTGGTACTGGTGGCGCGACGACCGGTGGCTCGGGCGGAGCAATGACGGGTGGCTCGGGCGGCTCAACGACGGGTGGCAGCGCGGGCATGAGCGGGGGTGGCGGCGTTGCGGCTGGCGGTAGCGCGGGCGTTGGCGGTAGCGCAGGCGTTGGCGGGACTGCGGGAATCGGTGGCACGCCAGGTGCTGCGGGAGGTGGCGGGACTGCGGGGGTCGGCGGCACTTCGGGGTCTGGCGGCGCGGGGGGAGCGTCCGGCACTGGCGGTGCAGCGGGAGCGTCGGGCACTGGCGGTGCAGCGGGCAGCGGTGGTGTCGGTGCAGCCGGAGGAGCGGGCGGCGCGTCGGGAATGGGCGGCGCCGCGGGAACCGGCGGCAGCGGAGGAACGGGTGGCAGCGCGGGAACGGGTGGCAGCGCGGGAATGAGTGGCAGCGCGGGAATGAGCGGCAGCGCGGGAATGAGCGGCAACGCGGGCATGGGCGGCGGCCCTTCTTTCAAACGAGTGTTCGTCACCAGTGCGCGCTACACCGGAGATCTGCGCACCGAGGGCGTGGGTGTCAGCGGGGTGGCCGGAGCGGACAACCTCTGCAACACGCGCGCGACAGCTGAGACGCTCGGCGGTACCTGGCGCGCTTGGGTGTCGGCAGGCTTGGGCGCGTTCGACCGCATCACCACGACGAATGCTGCGTGGCACCTGCTCGACGCCGGCAACACGTTGGTGTTCCCCAACAGAAACGCGCTTCAAGGTACGCCGCTCGCGCCAATCGACGTCGACGAGACCGGACAGCGGCTGACCTCGAACACTCGCGTGTGGACCGGAACCGCTGCCGGAGGAGTGCCCGCGGGGACGAGTGCCCTTGGCCGCTGTGGCGCGTGGAATGGTGGCGCGCTGACCGCCGGCACCTACGGTGACATGAAGAGCTCGGGAACCAATTGGACCCAAGTTCTCCTGGAAAACTGCGACAACAACATGAATCGGCTCTACT
The DNA here is from genome assembly GCA_029261965.1 of Polyangiaceae bacterium. Taxonomy (GTDB): domain Bacteria; phylum Myxococcota_A; class Polyangia; order Polyangiales; family Polyangiaceae; genus JAJDAH01. The sequence continues at coordinate 1,898 of JAJDAH010000331.1, read as the reverse complement.
GCTTCGAGCTGTAGGTGCGTCCGACGAGCGTCTTGCGGCATCGTCTCGATGCTCGCTCTGCCAGGTCCGTGAGCGCATGACCGTAGATGTTGCGCTTTCAGGAGTAGGACATTGAGCGATCGAGAGTGGTGGCAAGATGGCGTTGTCTATCAGATCTATCCCCGGAGCTTTGCCGACTCGAATGGGGATGGCGTGGGAGATCTTCGCGGCATCATCGAGCGCCTCGACTATTTGAACGATGGCACCGAGCAAAGTCTCGGCGTCGATGCGATCTGGCTCTCGCCGATCAATCCGTCGCCGATGTTCGATTTTGGCTACGACGTCAGCGACTATCGCTCGATCGCCGCCGAGTTTGGAACAGTCGAAGACTTCGAGGAGCTCGTCACCGAAGCCCACCGGCGGGGCATCCGAATCCTGTTGGATCTCGTGATGAACCACTGCTCCAGCGAACACCCATGGTTTCGCGAGGCACTAACCTCGCGCGAGGCCGAGAAGCGCGACTGGTTCATTTGGCACGATGGCAACGAGGGCGGAACCGAGCCGCCCAACAACTGGCTCGCCGCCTTCGGAGGTCGAGCCTGGGAGTGGCACGAGCCGACGCGTCAATACTATCTCCACTCCTTTTTGAAGGAGCAGCCTGACTTCGATTGGCGCAACCCGGCGCTCAAGCAAGCCATGTGGTCGATCGTGCGACATTGGCTCGACCGAGGGGTGGATGGGTTTCGCCTCGACGTCGTCAACTGGTTTCTGAAAGACGACGAGCTGCGTGACAATCCCGTAGGCCCGCTTTCCCTCGACCGCCTCCGACCATACGACCGACAACACCACGTCTACGATCGTAATCGCCCCGAAACGATCGGTGTCATGAAGGAGCTGCGGCGAGTAGTCGACGAGCACCCGCACCGAATGGCCGTGGGCGAGGTGTTCGTGCCCGCGCCCGGTGATCCTGAGCTCCCTGCTCAGTACTATGCCGATGGCGAAGGACTACATCTTTCGTTCAACTTTGCGTTCCTGTACTGCAACTGGGACGCGGGCAGCTTCGCCCGAGTCATCGACAGGTGGGAGGAGCTTCTAGGGCCAGATCTCTGGCCGAACTACACGCTCAGCAATCACGACCAGCCGCGCGCGCGGAGTCGGTACGGCACCGAGGAGCGCGCGCGTGTAGCGGCCGCCATGCTGTTGACGCTCCGAGGAACACCGTTTCTCTACTACGGCGAAGAGATCGGCATGACGAACGGCCGCATTCCGAGGTGGCGCATGCAAGATCCCCTGGGCAAACGGTACTGGCCTCTCCATCCGGGCCGGGATCCCGCACGGACACCCATGCAATGGTCTGCCGAGCAGCATGCAGGGTTCACGCGCGGGCGGCCCTGGCTACCAGTCAACGGGGACTACGATGCGGTGAATGTCGAGCGGCAAGATGGCGACCCCAAGAGCCTGCTCGCCTGGCATCGGCGCCTCATCCACCTTCGCAAGCGCGAACCGGCGCTCCACCGTGGTGGCTGCCGTCGGGTCCCGCAGACTGTTGCCGACGTTCTCGTCTACGAGCGCTCGAGCGAGCGCGATCGGATCGTCGTAGCGCTCGACTTCGTTTCGGAACCCCGGCGGGTGAAACTGCCGGAGGGTGAGTATCGGGTCCTGGCGGGCACCCACCGTGCTGCCGACGCGATCGAAATCGGGTCGCTCGAGCTGGCCGCCGATGAAGCGCTTATCCTGAAACGCTCCTGAGTCGTCGCGCGACGGCACGGCCTCCGGGCGATCAAAACATCTTGCACTTCGACGTGTCGCAGAAGCACATTGGATCTTCATACTCTTCTTCACCATCGGTGTGGCCGTAGATGTTGCACTGGTAGCCACTGCGGCACCCGCGGTGGTTCCCCTTGGCCTGGGTCATCGTG
>JAJDAH010000034.1 GCA_029261965.1 Polyangiaceae bacterium | reverse complement strand
TCGACGCGATTCTTCACCCGCCCCGCGTCGAGGTCCGCCTGCCACCGTTCCGCGTTCTCCAGCAGCCTCACGATCGGCGGCGGCTCGGTTGGAACCGGCTTCGGCTTGCTCCGCCGCCTCGCCTCGACCTTGAACCGGGAGTAAAAGTTCGTACCTGTGTCGCACTTGGCGTGCTTCGCTTCGCTTCGCAGCGCCCGGCTGGATTCCAACCGGTGCCACGCCTAAAGGCGCGGTCCTCCTGATGCGGGCATCGCCCGCATCACTCGTCTCGAATCCTGCCGGGCGTACCAGTGTACGACGTGTGTACGAACTTTTCGCTTCCGGCTTCGAGCACGCTCGGTAACCAACGATTTCCCTCGTTCCGCCATCAGCTCGATCGTGCCGCCCACCTTGCCCTGAACCAGTACGTCGCCATCGGTGATTGTGATGCTCTCGACCAGCCGCCCGAGGTAGGCACGGGCGAGCTTCTGGTCTCCTCCGTCGAGGGCCGCTCGGACTCGCTCCTGGAAGCGTTTCACGACGGCCGGCTTGTAGAGGAAGGGCGGCATCGGGGGGAGCGGCTGGACCTTCTCCAAGACGCGCCTCAGTGCCGCCTGCTGCTCTCGGAGATCTCGGAGTCGGTCTACTCCGAGATCTGCTAGCTCGCCGCCGGTCTCGAAGGCATTACACCACCGCTGGATGCGATCCTCGATCTCGGCCACCTCTGCCTCCACAGCGTGGCGTCGCACTACCCGCTCACGGTTCAGCTCAGTCTGGCCTGCAATCGTGGCGTCGAGCAGCGCCCGACATCGCCCCTCCGTGAATAGCTCGTCGGACAAGTGTCGGAGCACGGCCGAGTCCAGCGTCCTGGTTCGGATACGGTAACCTGGGCAGACCTCTCTGCCCGACCGACAAAACGCGCGGCAGTTGTAGTAGCGGTATTTCGGAGCGCCCTTGCCGTCGCGCTTCCCGCTGGTCTCGAGCTGATAGCGGGCGCCGCACTTGCCACAGACGAGCAGCCCACCGAGAAGCTGCGTGCTTGTCCTCGTCCGGCTCGCGCCCTGGAGGGGGTCACGCCTGCGCCGGATTCGCTGCGCGACGTCGAAGGTGTCTTCGGAGATGATGGGCGGCACCACCGTGCTTACTGGAGCTTCGCCAGACTTCCCGCCCCACTCGTATCTACCCATCACGGCCCGGTCGTCGAGGACCCGGAGAACTAGATCTCGAGTCCACCGCTTGCCCCGGTAGAGCGACGCTTGTTGATTCAATTCGCGGGCAACGGTCTCTGCGCCATTGCCGCCGACGTAGCGTTCGAAGATGTCGCGGACGACTCTGCGTTCGACGTCGTCCGCCGCGAGCTTCGACTTGCGCCTACCGCCGGGTCCGTCGACTTTGATCACCTTGAAACCGAACGGCGCGAAGCTCCCGTTGAAAAACCCGCGACGCACGTTCTCTTTCATCCCCGCCCGACAGCGCATCCCGATAATGCGCGACTCGTGCTGGTCGAACAGCTCGTAGATCCCTTCCATGAGCTCGCCGTTCGCGTCGTCGGCTACTTCCTGCTGGACCGCGAGCACCCGCACGCCCCGTTGGCGAAGTGCGCGCTTGTAGCGACGGGCTAGCTCGACGTCGCGCATGAAACGAGACGTGTGCAGCACGACGAGTACACTCACATCATTTGACGGACTGAGCAGACTTTCGACCATCCGTCGAAACTCGGGACGATCATCGCTCGTGCCCGTCGAGCCCGGGTCAATGTATTCGCCAACCAGCGAGAGCCCGCGCTGGGCTGCGTAGGCCCTGATGGCCCGGAGCTGAGCGTCGAGGCTCATGCCTTGGGCTTGCTCGGTGGTCGATACGCGCGCGTAGGCGACGGCTTTAGTGGTCGCCATGAGTCACTCGGCAAGTCGTTCGAGCTTGCCGGTTTCGACAGGGATGGATGCTACGAGTCTGCACGTCAGGACCTCCTATTAGGTTCTGGCCACGCTCCCCGGTGGTGACAGCCACGCGGGGGGCACTTCGTTTGGGTTCTGCGAATCAGGATACGCGATCGACCGGATGCGGAGAAGAAAGGCCCTCCAACCTGGCGGAACCATCGATAACCTTGATGTTGAGCGACGTGGCTGGGGTCGATAGTCCATGCAGCGGGGGGAACGAACCGGCGGTTCCGTCGCTTGACCGGGTGCTACGGACACCCCGCTCCGTAGATCCGGTCCACCGCGATCTGCCACTTCTCGAAGATGTGCACTTGCCCAAGCTGGTTCGGGTGGATCGGATCGCCCTGCCAGAGCACGTTGTCCTCATAGCAGTGAGGGCAACTCGCCACGCCGGCGTTCCAACCATGCCCCAACCAGTCGGGGTACTGATCGACGGTTACCGTGTCGGCGCGCTCTAGCGCCAGGTCGATGAACAGGTTCCGATTGAGCTCTTGAAGCGTCGCTTCCTCCTCGAGCGTGAGGCTGCCGGAGTCGTACGGAGTCGGCGGGTTGGGGCACTGGTCGCTCGGGCTGTACTGGGTGTTGAGCATGAAGATCGCCCCCTCGGACGCGACCGCCGGTTCCAAAAAGTGACGCATCACCGCGTCTAGCTGAGCGCGCCAGAGATCGAGGTCGGTTGAGCGAGGATCTTCCGGCAGCGAGTAGATCCACACGACGACGCGACCCACCGTCGGATCGGCTCGTTCCGCCTGAGCTAGGAGATTCTGGAAACTGCCGAGGTTGCCGGGGACAGCAAGGTTCTGATACTCGAGCTGCGGCGAGTAGCTAGTCCGCAAATGGTGGGCGAGCATGCTCGGCGCACAGCCCCAACCGTCCGGATCGCGCCCGTCACAGGTTGCCACGCTGTTCCCCAGAACGATGAACCGATCTGGAACCGCGGAGCAACCATCGAGACCATAGATGTCGTCGTTGGTGTCGGCGAGCCGTTCGGTGATCTCATCGAGAGCACATGGCGGCGGCCTGCCGAACTGCTCGAATTCGAACTTAAATTCATCACACTCCGCGACGGGCAGGCACGACGCAGGCGTCTGAATGAACACTCCGGCGTTTTCGCACGTCTGCGTCGGGTTCCAGGCGTCGACGCACTCGAAGAATTGCGCCACGGTGACCGGGCAGTCGCGGATGACACGGACCTCGTCGCACTTGGCGTCGGTTTCGTCGAGTGGAGGTGCTGCGCTACACGCGGTGACCTTGACCTCGCAGTCCGCGCGGTCCCATTCGCTCAGTCCAAGGGCCAGGCAAGGATCAGTACGTCGAGCGTCCTCGAGGCACAGCGCGCGCATCTCGCTGAGGCTGAGAGAGTCGAGAGTCCGACCCTCGGCGGGTAGACCCGCCGCCTGGCCGCTGGAGCCGCCTGTGCCACCCGTGGTCCCCGCATGGCCAGCGGCCCCTGCGCCCACACCGCCGCTGCCTGCGCCGGAGCCGTCGAATACGCGTCCGCCGCAACCGGAGGCCGAAAGCAGCAACATCAGCGCGGCGATTGTTCTTACGGATGTGATCTTCTCGATCAATGAGGTCGGCGCCAACCACATCACTCTGGTCTCGTGACTCGGCCGATCGCGTTGCGCACCGCGAAGAGAATATCGCCGTCCGGAGCAACCTGGAGTTCGTCTCCGGCGCACAGACGTTCACCGTTGGCCTGCTCGAGGCACGGAACGTTAAACGACTCACAGCGTTGGCCGTTGGGGCCGACCTGTTGAAAACGCATCGACGTGTCCGCCCACGTGGCTCCAAGCACAACGACCGCGTTGCCCTCGGCATCGATGGCCACCTCGTCGCAATCGTCGCCCAGATCCAAAATCCACTGCGAGCGGCCCATCGCGTCAAGTCTCTCCAGTACGGCTGATTGCTTCACATAGAATTGATCGTAAGGCTGACGGATGACGTACATGGCGCCGTCGGGCGCGATCGCGTAGCTCCCTTCTGCGGAGTGAGGTACATCCCAGACCCAGAGCAGGTTGCCGTCTCGATCGAGACGGGCGAGCCGGCGGGCTACCAAGGCGGGAATGGTTCCGTCAGGAGCCCTCGGCAGCTCGGCGAAACCGAGATTGCCTTCCTGCTGCAGCTCGATGGTCAGATTCCCGGCAGCATCGAACCCGACGAGATTAGTGTGAGTCAGCGGCAGCGCCCGCGTCAGTTTCGTTTGATTCCACAGCAAACGGCCGGACGCGTCGAACCGAGAAATATCGAGTGGCCTAGTTGGATTCGATGGCGCGAGAACGTCGTCTTCGTCGAAGATGATATCGGGCCAGATCGTCAGGAGCGCGAAGTCGCTGCCCAGACTGACAGCAGTTCTGACGTTGATGACGTCGCTAACGGCTGTAAGAAGCGTGGACACTTTCGGTTCGTCGAATCGGTGAAGCTCGTAGTTCGTGACACGGCTAATATTGGGGTCGCCGATAGCTTTGCCGACGAACCACTTGCCTGTTGCGTCAGCGCCGACCGCGAGACTGAACGAAGGTTGGGTGAACCGTGTCCGGAACGCCGCGTCGACGACGGTGAAATCTATCTCCGTCCCGTCGTCCGCGAACCGCGCGAACCAGAGGCCTACATCTGTGAAGTCATTTGATGCGAGCCGGCCGGCGACGTCTAGGTTTCCGGCGGCGTCGACGCGAATGCTGTGATAGTCGCTCGAGCATGGCGGGGTCAGGCAATCGATTGCGTCGGTCCGATAGACCCAAGCGATCGTACCGGTGCCCAAATGCGTTGCTTCGCACTCGATGGTCGGCCCGGGCTCGTATTGCGCGACCTCGACGTCGCCCTCGCAGTTGGTCTGAAAGCATTCGCCGAGCACCAGCTCGGGCTCCGGCGCAGCTGCCGCATCGCACTCGGCGGCCCCGCAATCGGCGGGCCGACTCTCGATCACGTTCGTCTGCGCGGTCGAGCAGCCCAAAAGCCCAAAGAGAACGCCGAGCCCCGAGGCCCAGAGGCGGATGGTCACGCTTCTGGGGACCGCAAGCGGGGAAAAATAGCTCACAAAGAAGTAGATATCCGAAGTTTGGGCCGTCCCGTGGTCAGAATGAGCCATTTTCGGTTCGCCAAGGTCCCCAGCCGCAAGCAGGAGTCGCGCCGGCTCCAACGTGGACACCAACACCATGATACTCCCTAGGAATCAGGTCATGTCGCTTGGGCGCTCGAACACCCGTCGCTCGTAGCCCCATGCACGCCATCGCCATCGATCTCCGCCCGCTGCTTGCTGTGCCTGCCAAGGTCCGTGAGCTGCCGACGGTCGCGGACGACACGTCGTTGCCCGAAGACAGCGAGCTCGTGCGGCGCGCACTTCGGGGCGATCGCTGGGCTGAAGATATGCTCTACCGCAGGCACGTCCGCGTTGTGGCGCGCGTCGTGACTCGACTATCAGGCCGTTCCCACGAAGCGGAAGACGTGGTGCAGGAGGCTTTTATCTCGGCTTTTCGGGATTTGCACCGGCTCCGCCAAGTGGAGTCGTTTCGGTCCTGGCTGCTGCAGCTCGCGGTCAACTTGGTGCACCGCAGGTTCCGCCGGCGGCGTTTGCTGCGCTCGCTTGGTCTGGACCGCGAACAGGACGACGCCACATTGCTCCAGCAACTCGACCCACGCGTCGATCTCGAGCTGCACGCCGAGATCGGCAAGCTCGACGACTTGTTGCGCCGGCGTCCGACCCAGGAGCGAATCGCTTGGATGCTTCGCTACGTTGAGCAGTACCGCCTGGAGGAGGTGGCCGAGGCGTGCGGCTGCTCGGTCGCGACGGTGAAGAGGCGCATCGCGCGGACACAGGAACGGGTACTGGCACACTTAAGCATCGACTTCGTGGTGGGCGAATGACAAGCCCAGTCGATTTGTCAGGGGTGCTGTGCGATCCGATCGACGAGCAGGCGATTGCTCGGATGTGTCATAGGATACGAGAGGGGCGAGAATCCCAAGCCGTCAGCTGGCTCGCGGTACTCAGGATGGCAGCCCTCGGGTTCGCTATCGCGGTGGCTCTGCAGGGATTGCTCCAGTGGCTAACGTACGAGCCGGAAGTGCGGTCCGCCACAATGAACGCGGTAGGGGCTGGCCCACTAAGGTCGATCGATGGTCGTCGACTCGCAATCGTCGACTTGCCGGCGGGGTCGCCGGCCGAGGTCTGGTCGCTTTCTGAAGGCTCCACACTCACGTTCGATGGCCGGACGCTTTGGGAACCGCTAGCGCAGTCGTCCACCCTCGTCGTTTCTTCGTTGAGGCGGGGCACCGCGACGTTCGAGATTGCTCCCGGCGGTCCGCGCCGCTGGGTGATTGAAGCGGGCCCCGTCACGGTCGAGGTCATCGGAACCCGTTTCGTGGTTTACCGCGACGACGCGCGGGTGAAGGTGAAGGTGGAGCGGGGCGCCGTCGTCGTACGCGGGAAGCCCGTCCCGGACGGAGTTCAGCGCTTGTCGGCTGGGGAGAGCATCGAGGTTTCGATCGTGCAGGGCAAGGAACCATCAAAACGAGCGGAAGACGTTGAAGCGCGCAAGGGCGTGAACTCCACAACGAGTTCGTGGCGCGCGCATGCTGGCGTCGGCGAGTACCGAGCGGCGTACGTTGCGCTCGGGACGGGCGGCGTGCGCCGTGAGTCGCTTCAGGCCAAAGGGCTGGATGAGCTCTTGGCTCTGGCTGATGTCGCGCGCTTGTCCGGCCATCCAGCGGAGGCCGTCGTGCCTTTGTCTCGAATCGTCGCGAGATACTCAGGCCATCCGGAAGCGGGAGTCGCCGCTGTCACCCTGGGTCGCATGCAACTCGACCAGTTGGGAAGTCCCGCTGGCGCTGCCGATACCCTGGAACGTGCGCTCGTGCTCCCGACGCCCGCTGCTCTACGCGAGGTGGTGTACGCGCGCTTGGTCGAAGCTTACTCGAAAGCTGGAAACCGATCAGCAGCCGAGGTAGCGATGGCACGCTACGAGCGAGAGTTCCCCGACGGGCGGCAGCTCGAGGCGATGGCCCGTTGGCTACCGCGCGACTGATCCTCGCGACGGTGGCCGCTCTCGCTACGGCTTCGTGGGCCGGGCCGATTGCAGCGCAATCGGCGCCAGCAAAACCCGCCATCGTGCGCGTGCAGCTACCGAAGTGCGAGCTGCTTCCGTTCGATGCCAAACAGCTGCTCGAACACCTGCGGATCGAGCTGCACGCTCTTGGCATTCAAGGACCGGACACCGACCCTCCCCCAGCAAAGCCAGCGCCCGATGGCGCGAGTCGAAGTGCGATCATTGTGATTGGCGTAGAGCGGTGCACGGTGAGCTCGGACGTCGCGATCCGCCTAGTCGATCCCCGCACGTCCGGGACTGCGGATCGGACACTGCATCTCGATGACGTGTCGGCGGCCCTCCGCCCTCGGACGATCGCGATCGCCATCGTCGAGCTTGTGAGGAGCCGTTGGCTAGGCGTTGCAACGAATCAGACGGAACCGTTGACGCAAAACGAGGAGTCCAACGGCGACCAGGTAGCCATTCCCACTCCGTCACCATTTCCGCCGACCACGCCAGTGTCCGAGGGAGCACCCTCGCAACCCACCAGCACCGCCCAGTCAACCGAGCAAAGCCCATTCCTCTCACCGGTTCGGACAGGGGTCGAGGTCGCGGCAGCGGGTTGGATCTTTCCGAACCGAAACACGGTGCTGCTCGGCCCGACCGCAACGGTGTTCCTCGACAGCGGTCAGCTGAGGGCCGTGGCAGGTGGACACGCGGCATTCGGTCAGGCGTCAGTCGACGCTGGAACCGTGACGATGCGTTGGTTCTCAGGATACGTCGGTCTCGGCGTACACACCCGCACTGCGCCGCGCATCGGCCTCGAGCCGCGACTGTACCTTGGCCGAGGTTGGGCACGGGGGCAGCCAACCGAACCAGCCGCTTTTCGTGGCTCGACAACCCGCCGCTTCGTCGCTGCCGTTGCCACAACGGGCACCGCCCGCGCCCACATGATCGGCCCGCTCGAACTACTTCTCAACATCGAGCTGGGGCACGCCTTTCATGGCACAACCTTCTCGGTAGACGACGTCCCCGCGTCAGGCATCGAACAAATCTTCGTTGGCGCCTACGTGGGCTTGGCGATCCGACCGTAGCGCGGTGGGGCTGTAGGTGGTGAAGCCCAATCTCGCCCGAAGAACCCAAGCTAAGGCACAGCTGAGCCGAACCGGAAGTCAGGGAGAGCGCGTCCAAACCTGCGTCCCGAAAACGAACGTCTCGGAGATCAGTGAATGGGCGAATCCCGCCGCAAATTCTATCGGCTCTCGGGCGCCTCATCGCTCGAGGATTCCGGGACGGCCTCAAGGGGATCAACGTCGTGGCCGGCGCCCGAGCAGACCGCGGCGCCTTCACCGAGAGCTGGATGCCAGTGGGCACGGCCGTGCATATCGAGCAGCACGGGCGCCCGGCACACCGCGCAGAGGCCGCCTGGCGCACGCTTGACCGCACGGTGGACGACCGAGCGAGCGACTCCGAGCTCCTGAGCGACGGATCGGATCGTCCAGCCCTCGGCCCGTAGCTGAAGGGCGTGATCCAGGTCGATCCGCGTGGGACGCCGGCCGAGACGGACGCCTCGGCGACGTGCTTCGTCGAGGCCGGCACGAGTGCGTTCGATGATCCACTCGCGCTCCATCTCGGCGAAGACCGCGAGAAGCCGGGCAAACATCCGTCCCATCGGGGTCGACATATCGATGCCCTCTCGCACACTTACGAGCTGAACCCGGTTCGCCTCAAACTCATCCACGATGGTGAGAAAGTTCTTCAACGAGCGCCCGAGACGATCGAGGCGCCAGACTGCAACCAGGTCGACACGGCCACGGCGAACGAGGTCTTCCACCTGCGTGAGAGCTGGCCGCGACGCCCGCGCCCCGCTTGTCTGGTCGATGAACTCGCCACAGACCTGCCACCGACGGTGCTCGGCTAGGGCCCGAAGCTCGGAGATCTGCATCGCCGCGTCTTGGTCGGTACGGCTCGTGCGCGCGTACAACGCCGCTCTCTGAGATCGGTGGCCGATGCCGATGTCCTTGCTCCGTAGCCCTCAGAAGGGTGCGGGTGGTGGCCAGGGCCACCACCTGCCGTGGGGATCGACGAACCACCAGCCACCCATGCCGTCAAAGAAAACCGCACCCCCTGGTGCCTCGGGACAGCGCACCCAAGCGGGCGGTGCAACGCGGTGAACCGGCTGAACCTGCTGCCCGAGAGGCGGCGCTGAAATCGGCGACGGCATGTGGGGTGCGGGCGGCGCGTGAGACGTCGGTACCGGCGAGGCAAACGCGGGAGTTGCGTTTGGTTGAGCCGTCGTACCATTCAGAAATGCCCGACCGCTCGGAGTCACACGATAACGATGCTTGTCGATTCTCTCGATCACGCCCCGACGGCCAAGTCGACCCAAAATCCCGGCAGCAGCGCTTCGCACACGCCCACCGGGACGAGGATCATTGCGGCCTCGACGCTTTGGCACCTTCTGCCAGGCAGGCGATGAGCCATAAGCGGCCTCCGAAAATTGCTGGAGAGTGAATTCGACGCCGATCTTCGCTGCGGTTCGGAGCAGGTCACGGATGGTTTCGTCACGCATTGGCGCCTACGGAGCGTCCCTTGGTGGCCGTCCGGTAGTGCGTTTGGTGGCTACTGCGGTAGCGCAAACGGTGCACCAGATGCGCACCACACGGGTCTGCGGATGGCACCGAAGACGCACGAAAAGGGACCGCTCGGTCGACCGAAGAACCGATTCGGTGGGCAGGCGGGCGATCTGCGTCAGTAACCATCGTCTCCTTCCCTCCCAGCTGTCGGGGTCGTCTTCCTCCGGATCTTCGTCGATGTCCTCCTCCGAGTCCTCCGACTCCTGATCATCGACCTCGTCGGTCTCGTCGAACTCGTCCGTGTCGTCGGTCTCATCGGTCTCATCGGTCTCATCGATCTCATCGGTCTCATCGGTCTCGTCCGTGTCATCAGTCTCATCCGTGTCATCGAGCTCATCCGTGTCGTCGAGCTCATCCGTCTCGTCGAGCTCATCCGTCTCGTCGGTCTCGTCGTCAGATTCTGGTGACTCGTCATCGTCGTCGGGTTCGATCTCGTCGCTCGCACCCTTGTCGTCTTCATCGTCGGTGCCGATAACGACCACGACGCTGCTGCACTCCGCCTCGTCCTCGTTTGGATCGTCGGGCCCGTCATTGTCATTGTCGTTGTCGGGCTCGAGCTGATCTTCGGTATTCTTCATCGGTCCGTTCGTCATACGAACCTCCCTTCGCCTTTCTCCTGAGCTGTGTTTCACACACCGGCAAGAAGAAATGCCCGAATGGACGAAAGGAGACGAACGCGCTGCGAGTGAACCGCGGTGTCGCTACGTCTCTGCTACAATCTTGCGATCATGAAACATTGGCCCGAGGACGTGTACACCGACGCCCCCGGCCTCGCCGACGCGACACGGGAGGCCTGCTCGGGCCATGTCGAAGAGAGCTTCGGCTTGGTGTGGACGGACGAACTGGGAACGCTCATCAAGAACCTGCTCACAACTGGGCAACCGGGCGCGCTCGCGCGTCTTCGAGATGTGATCTTGGAGATTCGACAGCTAGCTGAACGCGGGAAGTGGTTCCTCCCGGGCGATGAGATCGTATTTCGAGTCCGCGTAGGGGGCGGTGACTCAGCACGAGATCCCGAACTGAAAATGATCGGCAAGATGGCTCCGCGAGGCTTGGCTGAGGTCGCGTCCATGATGGCAGATGCCGATCAACGACCACTGATGGTCTTGGTCGATGACGAACGATGGCCGGAACCTAAGGAGCCGAGAAACCAAACGAGCGTTCGCCCACTGTCATCGGACACACTCCCCGATGACCCCTTGCGCGATCGCCTGGTGGCCCAGTTCGCCAAACGCTCCCCCGACCTGGCTGCGCTGTTCATCCTTCTACAACCGCTCGCCTATTTCGCAGACAAGCCGAACAGGGGCCACGCAACCCGGCGCGAGTCCACGAGACCGAAACTGACGCGATACGCAAGGCCCACGGGCGCGTTATCGGGGAGAGGCGAGCGCCCGGAAGGCCGAAGAAACGGGACTGAGATTGGGTTCGCAGTCCCGAAATATCCCGGCTGAACGATGAGATGCTCCGTCGCATGACGGACGCACGAATCAAACAAGCCTCAACCGAAACCGCAGCAAAACCGCAGAAATTCCCGGGGCCCCGCCTGAGCCGCCACCAAGTGCGAGTCCTCGCCGCCAAAGCCGCTGTGGACGACCGCACCGCCGTGAACGTCCTGGCTGGGGGCCGGTGTCACTCGACGACGAAAGCGCGTGTGCTCGAAGCCGCCCAGGCGCTCGGATTCATCAGCCCCGAGAACGACGGATAAGCGCACGCCCGAGCGCGCGCTCTGACTGAAGCGGGCCGGGCGTCGTGCGGAAAGCATCGCCATGACCAAAGAGTATAGCCGCAAGCTCACGACCGCAGAGAGATTTCCGCGCCGTCGACAGAGGCTCGTCGTCAGCGGCGAGCTCCACGTCCCCGACGAGCTTCAACCGTGGGAGTTCGAGCTACTCCTGCCATTTGCAGTCGCGGCGCTCGACGAAATCCTCCGCACTCCCGATCAAGCCCCAGCCGACGTCGGCGACGACAACGAGTAGATATGCCTCGCCGCCGTTCTGCTCAGCTCACCGACGCCAAGCTCTGCGTGGTCTACGTGAGGGTCTCAACCCCGGAGCAGGCGCGCGGAATGTCTCTCGACGGTCAGCTCGCGGATATCCGTGACCACGCGGCGCGTGAAGGGCTGACTATCGTCAGGGACTATGTCGAACGAGGCGCGACTGCGACTGACGATAATCGGCCGGCATTCAGGAAGATGCTCGACGCCCTGTACGCGCCCGACAACCGAATCGGCACGATCCTACTGGTGCATTCGAGTCGCTTCATGCGGGACGCGACGAAGGCTCGCATCCACAAGGCCGCGCTCGCGAAACGAGGCATTCGAGTCGTCTCCATCCAGCAGCCGGTCGAGGACGATCCGACGGGACGGTTCGTGGAGGGAATGTTCGAGCTCATCGACCAGCTCGAGTCCGAACAGATCGGCCGAAGGACGAGGGCCGCCATGAAGCAGAACGCTAGAGCCGGATACTGGAATGGTTCCAAGGCGCCCTTCGGCTACCGAATGGTCGCGGTCCCCTCGCCGGGGGAGTCCGAGTGAAGAAGAAGCTCGAGGTCGAACCGACCGAGGCCGAGCTCGTCCGACTCGTCTTCCGGCTCTACCTATCCTCAAAAGGCGCCGTTGAGGTCGCGAAGGAGTTGAACGCGGCTGGTCACCGCTACCGAAGAAAACTCTTCGACCGCGACAAGGTCCTGAAGATCGTCAGCAACCCAGCCGTCATCGGTGAAGCTCGGTGGGGTCGCCGTAACTCGCGCACTGGTGAGCGGCGCGCCGATGATGAGGTCGTCGTCGTGGCGTGCCCGGCGATCATTAGTCGCGAGACGTTCGAGCGAGCGCAAACGGAGCGCCGACGTCGAGACCCAGGGCGAAACCCTGGTCGCGCTTCGTCGAGCCCTCTGCTTTTGACCGGCTTGGTGGTTTGCGGACGCTGCGGAGAGAAGTACGAGTTGCAGACCGCCGGCAAACGTCGCCCCGACGGCACACCGTATCGGTACTATCAGTGCCGTCGCGCTCGTCGGAGCAGCATCGACGCGTGCCCGGGGAGACCCCATCGGGTCGATGTTCTCGACGGCGCGGTGCTCGATTTCCTAGCGACGAGGTTGTTCTCCACAACGCGGTGCCGGGAAATCCTGCGCGACCTCGTCGAGGAACAAGGCATCCTTCGACACCGAGCTGCCGAGGAGCGACGCCGGTGGCAGAACGAACAACGCGACCTGTCTCGCCGACGTGATCGATTGGTCGACGCCATCGAGTCCAATGATGTTCCTGGCCCGTCGCTGCACGTCCGTGTCATCGAGGTCGAGGAGAGGCTCACTGACGTGGAGGAGAAGCTCGCGACGGTGAGCGTCATCCACGCGACACCGTCGGGGCTGTACGACCAGGACACGGTCGCTAGATTTCAGGCGGCACTCCGCACAGCGCTGCTCGCGGACGAGAGCACGGCCCGCACCTACGTGCGCGGCTGCGTCGAGGAGGTCGTCGTCGGCGCCGGCGGCGCCGTCGAGATCGCCGGCAAGCACGCCGCAGTTACCAGCGAGCCTGCGAAATCTGCAGCAGGAAAAAGGCATGAGGACAAGCACTGATGAGGAGACCCGCGCCAACGACGCGGTGGGAGCCGTACGTAGGGCGGGGCGAGCCCGAGGTTTCGAGGGACGCAATGGACCAGGTCTCCTGGACAGGCACAGGTGCCCGGTTTGGCAAAGGGTTCGCTACACAAGGAATAGGCCTGTTTGGAGGGCTGTCGTTCTCTGTCAGGGCGTGCCCTTGCTCGCTGACTGCCGGTAGCTAACGCTTGGGCTCCAGGAGGGGCCATTGTTCACGAAATTCGCTCAATTTCTGCTCGTCGCGACGGCGCTTGCTCCGATCGGCTTCGTCTACGCGGCCACGAGCTTCGGAACGGTCGAAGGACGCTACGTCGGATGGGCTTCATTGGTACTCGTGCTGATCGCGTGGCTGATTCTGGACATCGGACGTCGACAAGCGCCCCAGCTGGCCCGAGTAATCGAAGAAGCTGACGCAATCGACAAGGAGCCCCTAGCTTTCTTGGTCGCGTACGCGCTTCCGATCCTGACGGGGAAAACCGCGCCGAATCAACTTGGGCTCGTAGTTCTCATTCTTTTCATGGCGCTCGTCATCTGGCAGCAGCGCCTTTACTTCGTGAACCCCCTCATGGCCCTCATGGGCTGGCGTTTCTACAAATGCAGGGACGATTCGGGCGCGCAAGTCCTCCTGATCAGCAAGGCCGAGGTGGTGTCGCCGGGACGCTTGCGCGTTCGGGAGCTAACGCGCTATTTGTGGTTATTAATTGACCAAGAGGGGAAGCATGTTCAGCCTGATCGCTCTGACTGGAAGCCGAAGTGAACCGGAGGTCCGAACGGTACCGTTGCACGGTGAAACCCAACCGGTTGTCGAGGGGAAGTTCAACGAGCTACTAGCGGGGTTCTTCGTCGATGGCGCTGAGTTTCACGACTACGAACCCGGGTACAAGCCCGACGGGGGAGACCTGATACAGGTCCGATACGAGCTTCCAGACGGCTTGTCCGCCGTGCAGCGCGCGGTGCCAGCGGCAATCCCTCACCTCTCGAAGGCGGACCTTCAAGAGGAAGCCCCTCGCGCACTCGTTGGCGTCTACCATTCGACCCGCCGACAGAACGCGCGCTTTGTGTTTCAGGCCATCGATCGCCGCCGCTTCCTTGGCGTCGGGAACCGACTTGCAGTCATCCTTAGCGCAGGAGCGTTTCGCTTGGAGTCGAAAGCGGGCGTGGAGATTGATAACCGCCTGCATGCCGTCTGGGAGGACGGCCACCTCTTCTTTGAGAGCGAGTTCATGGTCCGTCGATTCCTGAGTCTAGACATGCTGTTTCAAGAAGCGACCGACGAGGAAGTCGCCGAACTGCTACAGGGGCCTCACTTCGCAGACTTCGATCCGGCTGTACATGAAGGCATGCTTGATGACTACGTTCGCCGCAAGATCGCGTCGATCAACCGGAGCCTGATCATGGAGGGGGTCGATGAGAAGCACTTGCGCGACGTGGCAGAGCGTTGCGATATCGAGCTGACGATGGACGGCGGAGTGATTTCCCTGCCCCACGAGAAGAAAGAACTCAAGCGTCTACTACGCCTTCTCGACGAGGACTACGTCGAGGGCATGTTGAGCGAGAGAGTCTATGTCAGCACGTCGAAGCGGCGATTGACCAGCTCGAACCAGAATGGTGACTGAGAAGAACTCGTGGTCAAAACGACGCTACCGGGCGTCGGAAGCGCATAGAGACGCGCTACGATCGCATTGTTGAGGTCCCCGGTGTCCCGCACTTGACCGCGACCATGAAGCCGGGGACAGGCACCTTCTGCGCCGACCGCGCGGTTACTAGGGTCGGGCTTGTCCCATCGATCACGAGTGCGTGATCGCCCGATCGAAAGCGTAGGGCGCCGCGGATGTTGGCCAGCCCGATGAACAGCGGGCGAAACCCGTAGCCGCGACCTGTGCCTTCACCGTATCGCGACACCCCCTCGGTCAGCGTGAGGTGCAGTGCCTCGCCGTGATCGGCAAGGGTTCCGTACTCCCCGTGAGTCCGAAGGCTATCGAGCACGCCAACGCCGCGGTCGGCGACAACGATCTCGAATGCGTGCTTCCCCGACTTGAAGGCGATCAACCCGGTGCCCGATCGTCGGGAGTGCTCGTAGATGTTGCTGTACAGCTCTCCAAGAGCCGCCGTGAGCTGCGCGGCGATCGGGTTCGTAAAGCCGGCGCGCGACGCCGCCCGTTGCACTTCTAGGCCGAACGCGGTCCAAGTCGTCTCGTCCTGTGGTCCCTGGGATGCGGTTCTCAAGAAACCGATGCCGCCGCGGCTAACCCACTGCCGGCAACCCGCATCGAGCTGCGTGACGAATGGATGCAACGCTCCAAGGGTCAACCAGGGGGCGGCATGCGGACGCGGCAGCACATTGCAAGCAGCGACCTGGTACATTTCGACGATCGGACCGATGTCGTGCGTCGCATAGGGCGGTACGGCGCCATGTTCTAACAGGCCGCGTTCGCCGGCGAAGGCGAGTCCGTCCAGGGTCTCGAAAGTAAACGGGGTGGTTTCGTGACGTGTCACACATGCACACCAAGCGCCGTTGCCGTAGACGCAGTGTGTTCGCCTAGCCATGCCTCCACCGTGGCCTGATTGTCGGCGAACAGATCGTCGAGTGGCTCGCGCGTAGACGTCGGCGACCGTGTCCACGTCAGCGTGCCCTTGGCGCTCACGTATGCGCGCTGACGCATCATCGTCTTCATGAAGATGGTTGTGTCGAACAACGTGACGCCGGAAAAGCTGCTGCCAAGAAGTGGCAGCACTTCGCACCCGCCACGGGTGATCAGGTGCAATGGACGGTTGACAGACCGTGCCAGCTCCGACAGCCACGCGGCATGCTGTTTGCGCCGAACCGGACGACCCGTCCCCGTCGAGAACTCGTACGCCAGATGCGTAATCTCCGGTCTCGCCTCAACATACTCGGCCCAACGATGGAAATCCTGGTCGGTGCGCCCATTCACGTGCAACGCGGCCGGGAGACCCTCACTCAGAAATTCAGAATGCACGATCGCGATCCGCTTCATTGCGTGCATGTCATCCCAGCGAGGCCGATCGACGAAGAGGCTGTAGTTGGGGGTGGTTACCAATGACACACCGGCCGCGCGAAGAGCCCGCAAGATGCTCCGTCTCCGCGCTTCTCCAAGACCCCACCACCGCTCCAAAGGCGCGTCGCGGTCCGTTCCAGTGAGCAGCACCTGCGACTTCGATTCGATCCCGAAGGCACGGCGCAGGTCCTCGCGCGTTGCATACCGCGGGTCTCCCGTACGCCGGTCGAACGTCCGATACAAAGGAAGCGCGACGAAGTCCGACGCAAGCGGAAGCCTACGCCGACCGCGGTGATAGACCACTGGTACCAATGGCGGCAGGGAGGGCGGCGGCACCGGGGTTTGACGCCGCACCATGCCCAGGTCGAACGTCTCGACTTCTCGTACTCTGTCGGCGTAGTGCGGGTTGTGCCGGCAGACTCGGTCACAGTCCGCGGCGCTGCCGCAGCAGTATTGAAGGCAATCGTAGAAAGCCCCGCGTGTTCGCAACCCACCGCACAGTCGACGTTCGCGGCACGTCGTACAACCGAGCGAGTCGGACGGAAGGCTTGGATCGTGCCAGAGCCTCCGCTCGCGTCGCTTGTCAGATCTCACATGCGGACGATGAGCGGGAGCACGCTCGGCCAAGCCAGACCGAGGCGCTAGCACAGGGAGATCTCCGCGACGTTCGCGACGTTATGCACCTGCTCGACCGTCCCCTTGGCGATTCCGCTGGACGCTCTAACCGCTTGCACAAGAACGGGGGGCGGATTCGAGAAGCGTGCGACGTTGCGATTGCCTCGACGAGCGATCATCGCGCCGTCTAGGATTTCCACCGTGAGCTGGTCGCCCTTGCGAAGCTCCGCATCGCCGATGACGTGGGCGGCAGCAATCCGAACCGTGCGGTCGGGACTGAGCGTGAACAAGTCCGCCGTACCGAGAGTCACGCGAGCGCGATCCCAGCTCTTCTTGAACGTCGGCGCGGCCTTTTCAATGAAATCGATTCCCATGATTCACTGTTCCCCGAAGAGTCGTCGGTACCGTTTCGAGCGACCCTCGCTCAATTCGACGATAAGGCCGAGTCCGGCGAGAGACGCCAGGCGGTTGTTCCAAGCGGTCGGGTGTTTGAGCTGTTCGCGCTCTCCGTAGTCACGCATCAGCTCGCGTGCGTCGGTTTCGCCGTGTTCTCGGACGAGTTCGAAGGTGAGCTTCTGCTTCGGATCTAGTTGACCAATCAGCTCGGCGTCGGCTACCGAATCGTCGCCGTGGATCTTGCACGTCATCATCACATCACCTCGTGGTTCCAAGACTTCAGCGAGTTCCTCCAAGACAGCCTTGGGCGCATTGGCGACAACCGGGTAGAAGTTCGAGCGCCGGTGTCGAACGACGTCGCGGAATGTCAGAAGGCTCTCCCGCAGGAAACTCGCCGTGGCGACGTCGATGTCGCCAAAATCCAAAAGGAGCGGTTCGGGTTCTCGCGGCTCATCCGCGGTCGCGTCCAGCAAGCGTGTGAGCAGAGCCCGACCGTTCACCGCCCCAGCCAAGACGGGGCCCGTATTCATCTCCGCAAGCCGAATCCTCATTATATTCATGTCCCTCACGTGAGCTACGTGAACATCCTTATTTCATACTGCATATGCGCTGTCAAGGTGTAGATTCTCGGCGCGCAACATGGCCTGCCGAAGTGTTCGACAACCACGCGGCGCGCGACCCTCAATCGGCGCCGAGAGTGGGAACAAGACGCTTTCACGTCCCCGAAGGGCTGACTGTGATGCAGGGGGGGCCTGCTTCGCTGGTCGTCGAAGTGCAGCCTCGTGAGACTGCGCGCACGCCCGGAGGCGAGCCCGCCGACCCCTCAGGACGCCGTCGCGCCATGCGCCGAGAACGCCCCCGGATCCGAGGGCTCGACCCTCGAATCCTCAGACCCAAAACTGGCCACGCTTTCCGGAATCAACCGGCCAGATTTTCCGGAACCCACAAGAGCGTGACGCTTGTATTGGTTTTCGCTTCGCCGGCCTTGGCTTGCTACGAGGCCGGTCATCCCACGAGTGAGTTTGACGTCCAAGATGCCCAGGTTGCCAACTGCGAAGTAACGGCCGGGCGCTGCAACGAAACCGTGCTGTGCGTCAGGACCATCCGGACAGGCTACGTCGTAGCTTTTGCTGTATGATCAATCGTCTCAAAGGTAGGCGCATGAACTACACCCGGACCGTTGCCTCCTTCTCACTGACAGGGTTCTTCTTTGTGGCGAGTTGCGGCACCGCGGTGTCGGACGGCAACCCGGACGCTGGGACGGCGACGGGCGGATCGGCGGGCGCGGGTGCCCGGTCGGCTGACTCCAGTGCCTCGGGCGGGGTCAGCGGACTCGGTACGGGCGGCGCTGCCGGCGCAGTCAGCGCGGGGGGGGCGATGAGTTTCGACGGCGGACTCCAATGCGAAATGCGGATGGCGGCCGCGTTTGGTGGCTGCTCGGGGGGCGGCGCGTCGCCTTTCGCGTGCATGCGCTTCAATGCGGATTGTTCGATTGACGTGAGGCTCGAGTCGAATGGCCCCTGGTACCGCTGGGAGGCTCTCGATGGCATCTGCGTTGATTCCATCGTGGCCGCGGCTCTCTTCGCATGCGACGACGGCGCGACCCAGTGGAAAAAGCGGCTCGCCGAGGACCTCGGCGACGTTCTTGCGAAACTGGGAGCGACGCTCGGAGCCACCGCTGGCATTGGTGTGCGGGATCTACAGACAGGGAACCAGCTCATCATCACCGTGGACGCAACGATCACCAAGCGGCAGCTCACCTACGACTGCTGGCAACTCAACGACTCATGTCTCGGTTCGCCAGCGCTCGACGGCGGTTCGCCTCCAGGTGATGGTGGCGGGTCGATTCCTACGTTTCCACCGGATCTTTGCGGTGACGTGTGCCGTCACATCTACGAAAGCTGTCCCGATTATTACGACGTCGGTTGCGTGAGCCGCTGCCTGAGCGACGAGAGCTCCGCTATCGCGAGCGGGCTTGGCTCGCGATGGACCAACCTCATCAACTGCTGCATCTCGCGACCGTTCACGCTCGCAAAGTGTGCCTCGGAAGGAGTCGGTGCGGTTGGCGTCGAAGATTGCGACGACTCGGAGATCTGCCCGGAATTTGCCCTCGGCGGGACACCGCCACCGTCGCTCGACGCCGGGGATCCGTTCGACGGGGGACGCCCGGCATTTCCTGCCGACGAGTGCGGTCTCGTGTGTGAGCACCTGTTCGACAGCTGCCCGACGCAATTCTACGACCCGGGCTGCGTGGGCGTCTGCATCGCCGAGCGCGATCGCGCGACCCAACGGGGGCGAGCGGCAGAATTTCAGGTTTTTGCGACGTGCTGTGAGACTGCGCCTTTTCCCGCCAACAAGTGCTCTATGGAGGGCATCGGCGCCGTCGGTTTCGAGGACTGTGACGATCCAGAGATCTGCCCAGCCGAGGGGAGCGCGATTCAGTAGATGATTTACTTCGCGGGAGGCGGTGTCAGCTAGCCATCATCCAGCGCACCCCTCGCCATATATCCTGTCCACTGCGATTCGCCATTTCTCGAAAATGTGGACCTGGCCGAGTCGATTCGGGTGAATCCCGTCGGACAGCCACGGCGTGTTGTCGCTGTAGCAATGCGGGCAGCCGGGAGCGCCGCGCTGCCAGCCGTGGCCGAGCCAGTCGGAATGTTGGTCGACCGTGACCGTGTCGGCACGCGTCACACCGACCTGGATGAACAGATCCTGGTTGATCGCGAGCAGGGCGTCCTCCTCCTCCTGATTCAGAGGTGGGGGGCCGATGACTGGAACCAGTGGATGGGGACACTGATCGCTCGGGCTGTACTGGGTGTTCAGGAGAAACGTCGCGCCCGATGCAACGCCGGGATCGGCGAAGTAACTCATAGAGTCCTCGAACTCGGTCCGCCATCGGTCGATCTCGAGCGCCGCCGGGTCGATGTCGTCGGGCAACGAGAAGATGAAGACAGCGACGTGACCGGTACTCGGTCCCGCCAGCTCGGCCTGGCGGCGGAGGTTCGAAAAGCCCCCCAGGCCGCCGCTAGAAGCGAGGTTCTCGTACTGGAGATTGGGCGAATATTTGGTCCGGATGTAATGGGCGAGCATGTCGGGAGCGCACCCGTATCCGTCGGGTTCGTCGCCGGTGCAGGTGATCACGCTGCCGCCGAGCGCGATGAGCCGCTCAGGCAACGGCGCGCAACCGTCGAGGCCGAAAATGCCGTCGTCCGCCGGTGGTCGATCGGGCGCGGTGGCCGGATCACACGACGGTGGAAGGCCGAACTGAAAGAACTCATTTCGAAACTCGTCGCACTCACGGAGCGGTCGACACGGCTCGGGCGTCTCGATGAGGTCGCCCTTCCGGTCGCAGCCGAGCAGCGGGTACCAAGCCTCCAGGCAGGAGAAGAGATCGGCGACGAGCGCGGGGCAGTCGAATCGACGCAGCTCGTTGCAGCTGACAGCGTCGACGGTGGGTCGGCACCCAGCAATGAACTCCTCGCAAGCCTCTCGAGATGGCTGGTCCATTCCTCGCTCGACGCAGCTGTCGCTGAGCCGCGCGTCTTCGAGACACACGAGTCGGAGTTCGTCCTCGGCGAGAGAGTCGAGAGTACGTCCGTCCTCGATCAACCGATCGAGCGCCGCGTCCCGGCCCGCGCCGCCTCCGAGACCCGGCGCGCTCGCTCCACCTGCGCCGGCGACGTTCGGGCTGCCCCCGTTGGAGCCAGCCGAGGCACCGCTACCAGCGCTGGAGTCGCCGCTGGCGCCGGCGCTTCCCAAGCCACCATCCTCCCCGGAAGGGGAAAAAAGCACTCGGCCGCCGCAAGACAGCGCGATCGCCGCGCCGATGACTGCCGGTGCAATGACACGTCCTGGGCAGTCGCCTCCAGTCATTGAGGCCTCGTCACGCGCCCGAACGTCGCTACCTCGCTCGATTCGGTGTTCGCAGCGAAGTAGAACCGCCCATCCTGCGCCTCGACTACCTTCCCGCCGCGCCCATCCCTACCGTCGGCACCGGGGCAGATGACGTCGCCCGTCGATCCGCTCGCGCACGGCACCTCGAACCGCACGCAGGTCCGCCCGTCGGGTTGGATGATCGTCCAGTCGACGACCGGGCCCGTCGGCGTGTCGC
Source organism: Polyangiaceae bacterium (assembly GCA_029261965.1). Lineage (GTDB taxonomy): Bacteria > Myxococcota_A > Polyangia > Polyangiales > Polyangiaceae > JAJDAH01. The sequence goes on along the minus strand of JAJDAH010000034.1, from coordinate 13,727 downwards.
GAGGATCGTGGCTCACCAGCACGGCGTTCCCCGCTCGATCGACGTGCAGGAGGACATCCTCTACATGCGTGAACGGAATGCGCTGCACCCAACTCGAACGACCTGACGCGTCGAACCGCTCGAGCTGCGGCGTTCCGTACTCGAACAGCGCGCCTACGGGAATCAGCGGGGTGCTGGTCGCGTAGACGCTGCCGTCCGAGACGACCGCGTATGACCAACCCACGGACTCACGCGGATCCGCTACGTCCCACGCACGGGTTACGCGCCCCCGGCGATCGATCGCCGCCAGGCGATGTTTGTGACCACCTAAGAGGCTTCCGTTCGTCAGTTGGAGGCCGTTTGCCGTGGTCTGATCGAGCATCACGACGATCGCATGCTCGTTGACGTCAAACCCTACGGTCAGCAAGTTGGTCACCGTCAGGACGTCAGCCAGTTGGACCTGATTCCACAAGAGGCGACCATTGGCGTCAAATCGGGCCACGTCCAACCCCCCTCCGATGTCGAAATCAGGGTGCTGCCGATTGGGATTGTTCCAGACCAGCTCGACCACCACGTCCCCACTGGGGCTGACCGCACCATCGGTGCTGAGGACCTGGCCAATGTCGGCGAGCACGCGCCTTCGATCGTCGGACTGATCGTAACGCGCGAGTTGCGCCTCGAACCCGTCCTCGTCAGGGCGGACGCGCCGCCACAGCATGAGAAAGCGGTTCCCTTGCCCATCGAAACCGAGCGGGAAGTAGCCGGTCGACGTGGCGAAGCGAGAGGGAGCATCGGCTTCAACGACCGCCGACTCGATGATCTCACCGCTCGCGCTCAGACGTCCGAACCACAGGCCCGACCCCGCTTCGTTCGCCACGGACGCCCACCCGAAAAGGTCCAACGCCCCTCCGGGCTCCACCCGAAACGAGTTTCCATACTGGACGGCACAGGGCGGAAGGTCGCATTGGACGTCATCGGCAGTCCAAGTCCAGTCCAGTGTTCCCTTCCCCAGCTGCGTCGGCATGCAGGACGTCGTTGGGCCCGGCTCGTACGGGACCACGGTCACCTCCGAGTCGCAGTCGGTCGCGTAGCATTCGCCCAGAATGAGCGGGACGTCGGGTCGACCGCCCTCGAGCGGACCTGCGTCGTGTTCGGCGTCGATTGTTCCGCCGTCGCCATTCGATTCATCGCGGCACCAACCGTCGACGCACACCTGGCCAGGCATCGTGCAGCGGTCGTCCGAGTCACACGCGACAACGTGGGTCTCCCCGCCCGGCGATGGTTGAGTCGACGTTCCGCAGCCGGACGCGGCCAACACGGCTGTGGCTACGATGATCCCAGTGGCGTCTTCAATCCAGTGTCTCATGATGCTCCTCGGCAACGTACTGTCCCGCATAGACTACGACGCGTTTGCTATACGCTCGCGCGGCCGTCGCGTTGTGTTCTTCGACCTCCGCGCGAAGCTCACTGTATTCCGCACGAAAGCTACGCAAGGAGCTCATCACGCGCTCCTCGAATGGGTGTCCGTCCCATAGGTCGAAGGTGTACGTCGACGCGCCGACCACGTCCGCGCTCGACGCGCCAGGGTCCTGGTTAGTCTTGCGGCAGAGGGTCTGAACGAGGGCGTGAAAATGGTCGTACACCGCCGCTTCCCAGCCGACGGTCGCGTCCAGCGGAACGAAGAGCTCCATGGCCGTGAACACGGCCTGGTCGCCTGTGCCATCTCGCGCCACGCGACCTGTGGCCGTCAGGCGATCGAGCGCACCGTCCATGTCGACCGGGCTCATCGAGCACAACTTGGCCAAGGCGTCCCGCCCAATGGGACCGTCACAGAAGACCAGAGCCCAGATCATCTCGTCAGGTGAGTCTCCCCGTCGAAGCCGATCCACGTCGTCTTCGGACGTCGCTCTGTAGGCCGTCCTGTGTCCCGTGCCGCTCGAGAATACGAGACCGCTGTCAGTCAGATCGCGCAGGACACCGCGGAGCTGCACCTCGTCATCTCGGTGGAAGCGTCGCTCGACTTCGGCACGCGTGACCACCTCCTGCTCGCGGATGAACCCGAACACCGCTTCCCAAAGCGACCGGCCGCGGTCCGTTGAGCTTTCGTTGAGGCGCTGGATCTTTCGCAAGTATGTGCGCAGCGCCATGCCAAACATGTCAGCGCTCACCTTTCGGCTCACGCCGTGGGCTTCGAGCTCGCGGCTGAGATCTACGAAGACCTGATTGGCAACGTTCGCAAGCGGCGCCCGGACCCCCCCCGCCGTCGCGAGCTGTGCGATGAGAACTGTGGTCTGTCGAACGATGGCATCGATGAGAAGTTGAACAGTCATGGGTGCCTGCACGTAACCAGAAAAAAAGCCTAAAAGTGTGGGGAACGGCTTGGGAGTGACAAATTCGTCATCCCCGGCTCGGCTACGGCACCAGGCAGCTGGGGCATCTGGGTGACCGACTCAACGTCCACTACAAGGGACTGCACCCGGCCCCCACCGCCGCCGCACCGCCTCGATCTGCTCGGCCGGCGGCATCCGCGCTATCTCCCTCAGCTGCCGCTCGGCCACGTAGCGAGCGGGCGTCCCCGGAGGGAGCCCCCGAATCCACTCCTGGATTTCGGGTTCCAGCCGCAGCAGATTCAACACCTGGCTCGCTCTGCCCGTCGAGGTCTCCTCCCGTCGCGCCAGCTCCGCTCGGTTCTTCACTCGCCCGGCGTCCAGATCCGCCTGCCACCGTTCCGCCTTCGCGAGCAGCCGCGTGACGAACGGTGGCTCAGTCGGCACCACCTTCGGCTTGCTCCGACGCCTCGCCTCCACCCTGAACCGGGAGCAGAAGTTCTCACTTGTGTCGGCACTGGGGTGCTTCGCTTCGCTTCGCAGCGCCCGGCTGGATTCCAACCGGTGCCACGCCTTGATCACGCCGCGAGATGAGCGTCGAACGGAGAATCGCGGTGAGGAACGCGAGGAGCGTGCGCATGAGCTGGCGACTCTAGCGCTAGCTCGCTTGCTCCGACGCGCTCGCGCGCGAATCGAGCAACCTCGATCACTTCACGCCGCGTCCTTCACGTGATCGATCAAGCTTGGAGAAACCCGGTGGTCGTGCTCAGCAATGGAACCACTCCCACTTGCCCTCAGCCAGCTCTTGGAAGCTCTCCTCGAGCATCGCGTTGAGCTCGGCTCGGTCTTCATCGGTCATCTCGTCTTCAAGCGGCACTTGCACCACGTACAGCTCCGTGCCTTCCGGCATCTCCACCGGTTCGTCGACGACGATCTTCCCGTCGATCACATGGGCTTTCATCGGTGCCATCGCTGCCTCCAGATTACACGCCTCTCGCCGCCGCGCGCCACGGGCTCCGCGGACGTGAGCGTCGGTCGGATGGCGTGATCGGTCCAACGGGTGCGAGCACAATCACCGCAATCGTCAGGTCGGCGCCGCGCGCGCACTCCACAGGCCCAACGCGTCGAACAGCCGCGTCGCGTCGACGGGTTTGGACAGAACGCCCTCGAATCCGGCTTCCGCCAACTGAGCCTCGAGCTTTCGCGTCGTCCGCCCGGACATCGCCAGGACGGCAATGTGCTCTGTTTCTAGGTTCGTCCGAAGGTGGCGACAGAAATCCATCGCATTCGCGCCAGCCACTGTCGCGTCGACGAGGACCGCGTCGGGCCGAAACGTTCCGATCATGCGCGAAGCGTCGGCCAAGCCTCGTACCGTGCGAACGGTAAGCGGCGGTGTGTGCTCGCTCAAGAGCCGCTGGGCCCGGCGGGCCGATTTGGCGTCGTCGATGATGAGTACGCGCTGGATCTCGATCGACGAAGGAATGGGCATACCATACTCATGGAGGAATCGACGAAGAGCGGAGCGCTCGACGCGTCGCCGGCCCTGGTCGGTGCGTCGACCGGGTAGAAATCCCTGGTCAATCCACCGACGAACGGCGGACGAGCTGACGCCGATGATCCTCGCAATTCGCTCGGGGCCCATGGCGTGGACGCCGGTCCGCTTGCGTGCCGCAAAGATCAACTGTCGGCTGAGGGAAATGCCCTCGGTCTTCGCGAGCGCGATCAGCTCAGTGGATTTCAGGTGCGGATGTCGACGAATGTAGTCGCTCTTGCCGAGCTTCTTTCCACTGGCTGAGCCCATCGTCGTTCGCCGAACCGACACCGCCCCGGCTGGTGGTTACGTCTTCGCCCGCCGCGGGCCCTACTGCAACCGTCTCTTGGCCGAATCGAAGAGGCACTCGAATATCCGGACGTCACCCCCCCCCCGCGCCCCCGAGGCCCAAGTGGGTGTCCACGGTCTCCACATGTTGAGTAAGTGCAGCCCGACATCGGCTACGACGTCGGGCATTAGTTCAACGTGAACCGCGTGACGCGCGCCCGGTTTGACACGACCAAAAGGCTCGGTACGATATTTCACAGGGCGGTCAATGTGAGCCGAGTGTGCCATCTGCATCCCCTGCGCTCTTCGAGCGTTCGGCGACCAGGGCCTCGGTAGTCAGCATGAGAGAGGCCACCGACGCGGCATTCTGCAGTGCTACCCGGACGACCTTGGTGGGATCGATGACGCCGGCAGCTACCAAGTCCTCGTATTCGTCGGTAGCGGCGTTGTAGCCGAACGAGCCTTTAGAGTGCGGAGCAGCGCGACGCCACCTCCAGGCACGATGCCTTCTTCGACGGCGGCGCGGGTCGCGTGCAGAGCATCCTCGACGCGAGCCTTTTTTTCCTTCAGAGCGGGATCTTCACGCGCTGACTCGGTGAAACACGAGGCGGTGGTCTCCGCACAGGGTCGTCCGCGCTTTGCGCGCCGTTCCGATCACGACCGCAGTCGCCAGGCGGGCAACCTCCAGCGGGTCAGTGCTGTGGGTCGCGGCCTCGTCGAAAGCAGCAACGACGAGATCACCGAAGCTCACGGTTTCAAAAAGGGTTGTCTTCACGGTTCACCACTCTCTCTTTGTCGGGCGCACCTCTCGGACAGGCACGCTGCATTTCCGAGAGCCTGCACCTTTCGCGCCAATACCCCCTTTGCGCCGCGGGAAAGTTGCTCTCGCCCGGCGGAAGCGGGCGGATCCATCAAGTTGATGTAGGCGTCCATCAAATCGATGGGTCGCCCTAGCGTCGTGAAAGAACTGCCTGGGGCCAGTTCAGCTCAATCCGCGTGCCGTGCACTTCGGCACGAACCATGCACAGGCTGGTCGTTCGTCGCCACTATGGCGACCGTTTGAACGAAACAGAGAACGAAAATGACAACGACTGAAACGGCGGCAACCAACGGCAGCTCCACAGCCAAGCCAGCGACTCCCAGGATCAATGCGTCGAAGGTCGACACTTCGAAGGTACGAACTTCGAAGGCAACGAAGACCGATACGGCCGACGAGAAGCAACCGGTGCGAGAGCAGGAGCCAGGCAACGGGATTGCGACGGCGATCGACCGGTTGGCGGGCAGAGTATTCCGGACGAATGGCAACGTGGGCTTGAAGCTCGGCGGCCTTCTGGATCGCCGGGTCGCGGTCATCCGCACCGAAGGTGAGATGCAGGTGACGGCGACGCTCCACGACGTGGACGAGGCATCCATCAAGGTCACCATCGACGATGATCATGTCGTTCGGATCCGCGGCGTGTACGCCTCGGAAGGCGCCACGAAAGGGGACTCCTTCGACCGCGCGGTCGTGCTCGACTCCAGCATCGACGAGAGTGCCGGGCGGGTGATTCTACGAAACGGCGTGCTCACCGTTCGCCTTCCCAGGCGCACGCGGCGCGTTCCCCGTGCTTTTCAGGTGTGGCGAAGCTGATGCGCCGGCGGCGGAGACGCCAATCGTGGTTACGTTGAAGACGGATCTCGACGCGTCCTAAAGGCACCGTCGGTCCGGGAAGGATTCGATCATGTGGTCGCGAAGACCGCTCCCCCGCGTGGCGCTTGCGCTGCTTGCGTGGCCGATCCTTGCTTGCGGCTCGACGGAACCTCCTGCTCCCGAGTGCCACACGAGCACTGTCATCGTGGATGCCACGGAACTGATCTCGGTGGAAACAACGCCATCGGCGCCCGCAACGTTACCGGCGACGCTGGTGTCGTCCGTCGGGGATGGAGACACCTGCCCCGAGGACATGGCTCGTGTCGAGGGCGACCATTGCCCGCAACTGCGCGGAGGCGAACGCCGCTGCATGAAGTGGCTCGACCCAGAGCAAGCCGTTACGCGACGGTGTGCGCGTTACAGCGAAGACGCTGAGTGTGCGGTACCCGAGCGGCGAATGAAGTTCTGCATCGACCGCGACGAGTACACGGGGTTGGGTCAGACGATTCCGCGCTCGGACGTGTCCTGGCGGGAAGCGACCAGACTCTGCAATGAGTCGAGCAAGCGGCTTTGTGGCACTGACGAATGGACTTTTGCGTGTGAGGGACCGGACTGGCTCCCCTACCCCTATGGCTACGAGCGCAGGTCGGATTTGTGCCACATCGACCAATACGACCTGCTCGAGAAGGGGAAGCTCATCGACCAACGGCGACCCGTTACCGAAGACCCCGGATGTGTCAGCGCCTTCGGGGTTCACAACATGACGGGCAACGTCGGCGAGTGGACCCACGACCCGCGAGGTGTCGTCCCCTTCCGTTCGGCGGGCAAGGGAGGATGGTGGGGTCCGCTACGAAATCGCTGCCGCGCGACGACGGTCGGTCACGACGAACATTTCCACCAGGTCCAGATCGGCTTCCGGTGCTGCTCGGACGTGCGACCGTCTCCCAAGCTCGCCGCGCCGGGTGATCCCGGGGCATGATCAGCGATCGAGATAGGGCCCGAGCCGCGCCGCATGCTTGGCTTGTCCGTTCGATTCGAGCAGCCGCTCTACTCAATCAAAATGAAGCACGGCCACATCGATTCGAGTGAATCCATACGCGGCTCGAGACGAAAGTGCGTTGCTACGGGCCCGCATCGTTCGGCACACAACATGCATTGGGCACAATCAACGCCGTTCGACGGCCGCCGCTGGCGCGGATCGAACGAAGAAAGGCTTGCTAGATGAAACGTTCCTGCATTGTTGCAACAGGCACCTGCCTGGTGCTCGCGATGGCGTGTGCTTCGCCATCAAGGACCCCTCCCACCTCTCCCTCCGCCTCCGAACCGTCGGACAACATGGCCTCGGCCACCAAAGTAGCTACCCAATCCGATGAAGAAGCGACGGCAGGCGACCTGAAGATCTCGAGGAACATCCGAGAGGCGTGTGGGATCTCCGAGACGGACGCGTTTTTCGCCTACAACTCCTCGAGAGTCGATTTCAGGTTCGACACCGTGCTGAGTCAGCTGGCTACCTGCTTCACCTCTGGCTCGCTCGGGAAAGAGCAAATGTTGCTCGTCGGGCACGCCGACCCACGTGGGAGCGACGAGTACAACCTGGCGCTCGGCGGCCGCCGCGCGAGCGCCATCGAAGGCCTTCTCGTCGCGAAGGGTTTGATGGGCGAACGCATGTCTTCCTCCTCGCGGGGCGAAATGGACGCCACGGGCACCGACATCAGCAGTTGGGCGAAGGACCGCCGGGTCGACGTGAGGCTCGGCGAACGCTGATCCCGTAGCGAGGATCCGTCCCCATCAGACCCGCAGCGCGACGTTGCGAGGAGAAATTTTTCATCATGCAAAAGCATTTTTCGTTCGTCCTCTTGCTCGCGGTTGGCTGCTCGAGCAACGGAGGCGTCGACGCCTCGAAGGCAGACTCGGGCTCCGGCAGCGGAGGTATCTCCGACAGCGGGGACACGTCCGGTTTTGGAGGTGCGTCGGGCAGCGCCGGCACGGGTGGCAACGCAGGCACGGGCGGCAACGCAGCCACCGGCGGCAACCCCGGCACGGGTGGTACCGCGGGCACGAGCGGCAACGCTGGTCAGGCAGGCGGTTCTGGCGCGGGATCTAGGCTACCCGTAAACCTCGGTGCTTCCGGCAACTTCGTAATCCTCGCGAAGAGCGCTGTCTCCACGGTACCGACCTCCGCGATCACAGGGAACGTAGGGGTCAGCCCCGCCGCCGCTACCTTCATCACGGGATTCTCGTTGAGCGCGGATCCCACCAACGTGTTTTCAACCTCACTCCAAGTCAGCGGAATGCTGTATGCCGCCGACTACGCCCCACCGACGCCCTCCAATTTGACGACCGCCGTGGGAGACATGGAGCTCGCATTCACCGATGCGGCCGGGCGCGCACCCGGCGTCACGGAGCTGGGTGCCGGAAACGTCGGCGGCATGACCCTGTCACCCGACGTTTACAAGTGGGGAACCGGCCTGTTGATCCCGACAGACGTCACTCTCACCGGCAGCGCAACGGACGTCTGGATTTTTCAGATCGCACAGGACCTGACGGTCGGTAGCGCGGCCAAAGTGCAGCTGAGCGGTGGGGCGAGCTCGAAGAACGTTTTCTGGCAGGTAGCTGGACTCGTGGATGTCGGCACGACCGCACATGTCGAAGGCATCGTGATGACGCAGACATCGGCCACGCTACATACCGGCGCCTCGATCAATGGCCGGTTGTTTGCGCAAACCGCGGTGAGCATCGACGGCAGCGCCGTAGTCCAGCCCTCCCCGTAGGGGAGTTAACGCCGAACCGCCGGCCTATCGGCGATCAATCCGTAGCTCTTGAGCTTGCGATACAGGGTGGCGGAGCCGATTTGTAGCTGCTCGGCGGTGCGCGTCTGGTTTCCGCCGTTGAGCTCCAAAATCGCGAGGATGTGCTCCTTTTCTACTTCGCTGAGCGGTCGCGCCGTTCCCCCATTGGGCACCGGCTTAGCGGCGGCGCTGCGGATCTCCTCGGGCAGATCTTCGAGGTCCACTCGAGCACTACGCGTTAGCGCAACCGCGCGCTCCATGGCGTTCTCCAACTCACGCACGTTGCCTGGCCACTTGTAGCGTACGAGCTGGTCGGCAGCGCGCGGGGCAAGACCCGAGACCTTGCGACCCATGCGAAGCGCCGCGTCCGCCAGCAATACGCGGGCGAGCGGCAGGATGTCATCCTTGCGATCGCGCAGCGGCGGAACGTGCAGCTCGACGACTTTCAGCCGGTAGTACAGATCCCGCCGGAGCGCGCCGCCATCCACGCTGTCGGCGAGGTCTCGATTGGTCGCTGCAAGCACGCGTACATCCACCGCGCGACTCTTGTTTTCTCCAACCCGACGGATCTCCCGCTCCTGAAGCGCTCGCAGGAGCTTGACCTGCATGCCGGCAGAAACCTCACCGATCTCGTCCAGCAGTAGTGTTCCGTGGCTGGCTGCTTCGAACAGCCCAGGGCGATCCGAGACCGCGCCGGTGAACGCGCCTCGCTTGTGCCCAAACAGCTCGCTCTCGAGGAGGGTCTCGGCGATGGCGCCGCAGTTGACGGCGATGAACGGCCCGGCCGCGCGCGTCGACTCGTCGTGGACGAGCCGCGCGATCCGCTCCTTGCCAACTCCACTTTCCCCCGTGATGAGCACTGTGGCATCTACCTGCGCCACACGCCGTGCCAGATCCACGATTGCCTGCATCTCGGGGCTCTTTGCGACGATTCTAAGCGGCTCCTCTACATCTGGCGCCACGCGCACCAGCGCCTGACGGTGAGCTTGAACCTTTTCCTCGGCTGCCCTCAAAGCCTTCGTGAGATTGCCGAGCGACACGTCGAGACATTCCGCGAGGCGCCGAGAGTCGAAGAACGCTAGCTCCTCGGCGCGTTCATCGCCCCACTCTTCGCGCGTACGACCCAAGAGGTGGCACGCCGCATGACCTTGTCCGAGGCAGCGATCTTCGAGGACGTAAATATCCTTGCCGGTGGTGTGACTCACATAACCGCTCGTGAGGCCGCTGATGGTCCAGCACACCGGCGAATCCGAGCGACCGAACTGCAGAAGATGCTGCTCTGCTTCGTAAGAGGCGAGCAGCATCGCCCCCGTCTTGGTGAGCGGGTCCTCGCTTCCGGGCTGGGCGAGGAACAGTCCCTCGAGGGTGTGGATGCGTGAACCGGCACGACGCCATTCTTCGTCGTCCGCCCACTTGAATTCTTCTCGCATGGCGGCCGCCATGCGCCAGCCGTGGGCGAATCCGAACTGCGTGAGCACTGCACGGGCGGCCGTCACGCCGAAATTATCGACGAGGCACTGTCGCAAAACCCCCATGGCGACGGCGTCGAGAAGGAGCGCCCGCCGCCCAGCAAAACGGATCACCCCTCCCTCTGGGTCGAGCTCTAGAAGCTCCTTGTGATGTAGGTCCTCGACGCGCACGGCTACTCAGTCATTTTGATGTAGCCTGCTTCATTTCGATTGGGTTGGCGAGGAGCGCAGCCGTGCTGAGCGCCGACTATGAACCGGCAACCCACATTTGCGGCTTACTTCAACTCGCACTGCACCGGATCTTGGCTCGATGCTTGCTCCAACGAGTCTCGAAGGCGACTCGATTGATGCACACGACAAGATCCCACGTCGAAGGAGGCTTCTTGCTCTCGGGGGCGACATGCTCACCGCCGAAATGAACCCATGATCTCGGTCTGCCGATCCGCCGAGCGAGGTCACACCCAACGCAGCGAGGTAGAGGTCTGGTGCACCTTCTCCGAGCGGGACGGAGCGGGCCCGCGCGCGAACGGCTTCGGGGCGATCGAGGTCCTCGATGAAAGTCGTCTCGGACCGGGTGCGGAGGCGCCGCGCTACCCAGGTCGCGACGCCGAGGTGGTGACCTACGTTCGTGAGGGTGGGCTCGCGTACGACGATTCATTGGGCCGCACGGGGATCATCCACGCGGGGGAGTTCCAGCACATGACCGTCGGACGCGGAGCTCACCACACGCGCACGAACGTGTCGCGCACCCATTGGGCACACATCTTCGAGGTCCGGCTGCGCGCCTCGGCGTCCGACTCGGAGCCGAGGCACGCGCAAAAGCGCTTCAGCGCCGCGGACCGCCGGGGTGGGCTTTGCGTCGTCGCCTCGCCAGACGCCCGAAATGGATCCTTGCTCGTGCCCGAGGACGCCGTGGTGTACTCCGCCATGCTGCGCCCCGGGGCACATGTCGTTCACGAGCTCACGCAGGGGCGAACCGCGTGGCTCCACGTCGTTCAGGGGGAGTTGGCCCTCGCCGACGTCGTTCTCGTCGAGGGTGACGGCGCCGGTGTGACGGCCGAGCACGCAGCGTCATTCACGGCTCGCGCAGAGTCGGAGATCCTGCTCATCGACCTCGCCGAACGACAGTAGGACGTCGCCCGAGTCGAACCGGCGCAATCACGACTTTGCCGGCCCGAACGACGCTCATGTCGATGTGCCGAACGAGCGGATGAGAGCAGCGCCCGCCACGTCGCGGTATCGGTCGAGGGCACCGGCGTAGCTCTCCAGCCACTTGGGGTCGTCGGAGTGCTTCGAGATCGTTCCCGCCGTCGTGGGCATACCGCACTCCTCGCGTAGCTCCTGACAGCAGGTCTCGAGCGCTGCGCCGATCGGGTCGCTTGCGAATCGCTCTTCTCCCGTGGAAGGGCACACGAGCGTGTCCTCGCGGGGCGGCTCGACGAGCTCGGCCACAGCCGCCCGAACGGCTGCGCGAATGGCGTCGAGGCGAACCGTGCTCCAGGCGAGCATCAGAATTCTGGCGGGATGTTGCGGGTTCGGCTTCGTCATGACTGGGTCCCTCCTCGGAGAGCGATGGTGCGAGTCAATATCGTCGATTCTGGCCGCCATCGTTCTCCAAGCGCTCAGCCGATTCATCCACGCGGAGTACTTTTCCGTCGAGCTCGATCCCATCCATGGCCGCGCGTGCCGCATTCGCCTCGTCGGCCTCGGCGAAAACGACGAAACCAAAGCCCCGGGATTCCCCAGATACCGCGTGAAGGATGATCTGGACCTCGTTCACGATGCCGAACTGCTCGAAAGCTCCGCGTAGATCCGTGCGGCTCGTGTTCCGGCTCATGCCGCCGACAAAAAGTCGATGGCTCACTGGCTCACCGAACCGCGACGAACGCAAAGCGCCGCCAGGCAATCTACAATGTCGAATCGTTCGTTCATCGAGCTGTCGGGCTTGCGAGAGGCCCGATCATCGAGTCTACGACGCTTGCAGTCCCGGCGCCGCAACAACACCCATACTCGTCGAGCCGTGACTCAATCGTGACGGGCGAATCCCGCGCGCACCGACCGGAACCTCCGCGGACTGCCAGCCCGTACCATTCGAAATCCCCGAGGCTCAGCGTCCGGGCGCAGAAGAAGCGTCTAGTTCGCGCTATTGACCTCGGACGGTGGATGACTTCGAGTAGGGCATGAATTCGATATCGCGTCTGGGCACCGCGTCGTTCGCTGCGACGTTTTTTGCTTTTGGCTGCGGAGCGCCGCCGGCACCCGCTGCAGCGGAGGCTCCGGCTCCCACGGCCGCTGCGCCCACGCCGACCGCGGCGGCCAAGCCCGCACCGGCAAAACCACCACCACCTCCGCCAGCGACTCCCCTAGACGGTGCGCTTCCCGACACGCCACCCGTGGTGCTCCAACGCACCTTCGAATGCCCCGAGACCTCGTGTCAGCTGAAGAAGTGGTTGCCGAAGGACGAGTTCGGCGCGGGTCTACCCACTGGGGACGTCACCGCGGCTGCGATTTGGGCCCACTCAATCAAGAAGGGGCGCTCGCTCAACATTCCGCGGAACAAGGACTTCACGGTGTTGGGTGTGGTGCTCAAAGGGGAAGCTCTGATGAATCGTGAAGAGGGCGGTGGGGCCAGCAAGCTCGGTGTCTGGTCGGCGATGCGAGCCCCGGGCGCAGGGATCACCCTGCGGGCGTTCACCGAAGACGTCACCATCGCGCTGATTTTGGTGACCAGCGAAGTCTCGATTCAGTACGCACTCGATCAAGCCGAAGAAAAACCGTTCGCCGTGCGTTGGCGACGACGCAAGGGGAAGGTGGAGGTCAAGAAGCTCGCTGATGTGGAGGACATCGCCTGGGGCGGCGGAGTCTATCACTCACGGGTCGTCTTCGGCGGGGAGGGCGCGCCGGAGGCAAGCCTGGACGTCGGACAGCTCGGTGTGAACGGCCGCATCCCCGAGCACGCACACGACGAGTCGTGGGAGCATGTCGGCATCCTGCAAGGGGCGGGCACCTTCACGCTCGCCGGTAAGGACCACGCGGTCAAAGCCGGCTCGATCATGAACATCCCCAAGGGCCAGAAGCACGCGTTCGTCGCCAGCGGAAATGACCCGGCCCTGGTCATCCGGGTGTTCACGCCGTCCGGACCCGAGCAGCGCTACGCGAAAATCGCCGCCGAGGAAAAGGCCAAGGCGGAGAAGAAGGACGCGCCGGCGCCAAAGGCCGACCAGCCAGCCAAACCTGCGGCCGCGCCGCCTGCCGGAAAAACCGCTCCGAAGAGCCCGTGAGTCTCGGCCGGGTTCGCTTATGATGCGGGCGTGAGAATTCCGATGGAAACGCGAAAGCGCGTGGCGGGGGCCGTGTCCCCGGTTGGCGCGGGGTTCGCCGTGGTCTTGTTCGGCGCGTGCCAAGTCAATCCCGAAAAGTCGTCGGCGCCGGCCAAGAGCGCAGCGCCAACGGCTGCCGCCGCCCCCGCGGCGTCAGCAAAAAAAGAGGTGCTGTTCGATCCGAACAATCCACCGCCCGGGTGGATACGCTGCCATCGCAACCACTGCCATCACCAGGACGGCCGCGTGGCTTCTTATACGCAGGTGATGCAGGAGTCCGGCGCCACCGGCATCGTCGGCCAGCCCGCTCCCAAAGCCGCGCCGCCGGCGCCGCCCGACGTCAGCGTGATCCCGATGGACGCCGACAAGAGCGCTACCGGTTTGGCCTCGCGCG
>JAJDAH010000330.1 GCA_029261965.1 Polyangiaceae bacterium | reverse complement strand
TAATCGATGATGCCCTCCGAGCCCGAGCGAGCCAGTCAGGCAGCCCGCGAGGGCGCGCTTGTGATCGTCGAACGCCGGAGGGGCACGCTCGTCGTTACCGAATCTGAACGACTCTCTTGGTTGCACGGCATCGTGACGTGCGACGTTGCGGAGCTCGAACCCGGCCATGGGAGTTTCGGTCTGCTGCTCAACAAGGTCGGGAAAATCCAGACCGATCTAGACGTTGCCGTCTCCGCCGACGCCGTATACCTCGGTGTCGCGCCGGATCGAGCCGGACCTGCGATTGAGCTTCTCGGCGGTTATCTGATCATGGAGGACGCTGAGCTCGAGGACGAATCTGCGGCCCGCGTTTGGATTCGCCTACACGGGCCGCAGAGTGCTGAGCTCGGCCGTCGGATCGCCGAGCACCAAGGCGTGGTGTTCGCTACCATCGATTGGACGGGACTGGGCGGTGCCGCCGTGCTGGTGAAGCCCGACGACGTGGAGGGTGTCGTCGACGTGCTCGTCGCCTCGGGCGGCGTTCTCGGTGACCGTGCGGACTGGGACCGGCTCCGGCTCGAGCACGCGCTGCCCGTGTTCGGGGTCGACTACGACGCGAGCAACAACCCTCACGAGGCGTCCCTCGAACGGCGCGCGGTGTCTTGGAGCAAGGGCTGTTACCTCGGCCAAGAGGTCGTGTGCACGCTGGACATGCGTGGAAAAGCCCGCCGACGCATCGTGCCCCTCGCCATCGAGGCCCCGGATGTCCCGGAAGTGGGCGCCGAAGTGCGAGACGATCGTGGCGCGGCCGTGGGCGAGGTGAGAAGCGGCGCGCGTTCGGCCGTGCTCGGCAAGGTGCTCGCGCTCGCAACGCTGAAGCGAAAAACTCTCGATTCTGGCGTGCCGCTCACGGTAGATGGACACGCTGCTTCGGTGATCGTGGATTCTGAGTGACGTGATAGGGTCCTGAGCAAGATGCGCGACAAAAGTGACACCGGTAGTCGGCACACGGCGTCGGGTTATCGCGTGGCCGAGGGTGCTCTGGGCCTCGTCGGCGGCACCCCGCTCGTCCGTTTGGCGGGCGTCGGGCCGAAACGTGGCGCGACGGTCTGGGGCAAGTGCGAATTCGTCAATCCCGCCGGCAGCGTCAAGGACCGGCCCGCGCTGGCGATGATCGACGCCGCCGAAGTTTCCGGCAAGCTCGCGGCGGGGGCCACCATCGTCGAAGCGACGAGCGGCAATACCGGCATCAGCCTGGCCATGATCTCGGCGGTGCGGGGCTATCGTTGTGTACTCGTGATGCCTGAGGATATGAGTCTCGAGCGGCGATACGTGCTTCGGGCCTACGGCGCGGAAATCATCCTGACGACGGCGCAGGACGGCATGGCTGGCGCGGTCACCCGGGCGGAAAAGATTGTCGCCGACACGCCGGGCGCGTTGATGCCGAGCCAGTTCGACAACCCCGCGAATCCCCAGA
Organism: Polyangiaceae bacterium; assembly: GCA_029261965.1. Lineage (GTDB taxonomy): Bacteria > Myxococcota_A > Polyangia > Polyangiales > Polyangiaceae > JAJDAH01. The sequence continues at coordinate 5,319 of JAJDAH010000330.1, read as the reverse complement.
GCCACGAGCGCGGAACTGCCGTGGAGATCATCGAGCAGCTCGGCGAGCAACCCTCGGCGTTCGTCGCCGGTGTCGGCACTGGAGGCACGGTCACCGGAGTCGCCCGACTTTTTCGAGAGCGCTACGCCGACGCGGTGCGAGTCGTGGCGGTCGAGCCTGCGGCCAGCGCGGTGCTGAGCGGGAAGGACCCCGGAATGCACGGCATTCAGGGCTTGGGCGCTGGGTTCGTGCCCGACATCCTCGACCGAGAGCTGCTCGACGAAGTGATGACGGTGAGCGACGTGGCCGCCGAGCGCATGGCGCGTCGGCTCGCGAGGGAAGAAGGCCTTCTGGTGGGGCCTTCAGCGGGAGCGAATGTGCACGCGGCCTGCGAGGTCGCTGGGCGATTCGAGTCGGGCCATGTCGTGACGATTCTGTGTGACTCGGGCGAGCGCTACCTCTTCTGACTTGAACGAGTTTCTTTCGGGGCGGTCTAGGTCCCACTCCGGGTCCCCTGCCAGGTCTCGTTCTAGGTCCCCTTGAACTCCGGCGGACGCTTCTGAGCCCACGCCATGACGCCCTCGCGCATGTCGTTGGAGTCGAGCAACTTCGATTGCCCGGCCTTCTCGCGGTCGAGCGCCGAGAACACCGTCCCGGTCCACGACTCACGGACCGCGCTCTTGATCTGAGCGAAGGCCAATGGTGGTCCCTGCGCGATCGCCGTGGCCAGCTCGTTGGCGACGGCGGAGAGTTCGTCCGGGGGCGCGACGCGGTTCGCGAGGCCGAGCTCTTTGGCGAGATCGGCGTCGAGGCGAGTCCCCAACAGGAGGTATTCGAGTGCGCGACCGATCCCCACGAGCCGTGGAAGCCAGAACGTCCCGCCGCCGTCAGGCATGAGCCCGATATTGACGAAGATTTCCTGAATGTACGCGTCGCTCGACAGGACCCGCAGGTCGCATGCGAGTGCCAGGTCGGCACCAAAACCCACCGCCCCGCCGTTGAGCGCGCCGATGACGGGGGTCGGGCAGTTGACGACCGAGCGGAGCACGAGGTGAAACTGTTCTATCCGTTCTTCGTTCGTGAGTCCCGAACCTTCTTCCATCGCCGCGCGAAGATCAGCACCGGAACAGAATCCCTTGCCGTTGCCGGTCAAAATGATTGCCCGCACGTCGGGGTCTCCGGCGAGTGACTCGAAGGTCTTCGCGAGCTCGCTCAACAGTGCCGCGTTGAGCGCGTTTCTGGTCTCGGGGCGGTTCAAGGTGACCGTGGCCACGTTGGCGTCGCGCCCAACGAGCAAGGGGGGAGAATCGTTCATACGCTCGCCACGATTCGCCTTCCGCGCCCGGGGCGCAAGGAAAACGGCGCCGCCCAGACGTGCAAAATCGCCGGAGGTCGTGAGTGTGCTAATCGAACCGTCGAGATGCCTCGCCCATTTCGTGTGCCGCCCACCACGCCCCTCGAGCAGCAGGGCGGTGGCACGTTCTCGAGCCTCGTCGAGCTCATGCAAAGGCTGCTCGCGCCCGACGGTTGTCCTTGGGACCGAGAGCAGAGCAACGAGTCCTTGCGCCAGTACGTGCTCGAGGAAGCTTGCGAGGTCATCGATGCCATCGATGGCGGTAGCGCCGAGGAGCTTTGCGACGAACTCGGTGATCTGTGCCTCCAGGTAGTTTTTTTGAGTGAGCTTGCGCGGAGTCGCGGGGATTTTGGTCCCGACGACGTCATCCGCGGGATCTGTGAAAAACTCGTGCGACGACATCCTCACGTGTTCGAGAACGTTGCCGTCCGCGGCGCCGATGAAGTCGTCAGAAATTGGGAGTCGATCAAGGCCGATGAAAAGAAGGGTCGAGCATTGCTCGACAGTGTGCCGAGGGCGTTCCCCTCACTCTTGCGCGCGACCCGGGTGAGCGAGAAAGTGAGCCGAGTTGGTTTTGATTGGCCGGACCATCGCGGGTCTCGCGACAAGGTGAACGAGGAGCTCGAAGAGCTCGACGAAGCGATGTCGACTGGGGACGCGGACCGAACCGAGCAAGAGCTGGGGGACGTTCTCTTTGCGCTAGTCAATCTCGCTCGTCATCGTGGCATCGACCCAGAAGCGGCGCTCCGGAGGACGACCGACAAGTTCGTTCGCCGCTTCGGCCATGTGGAAACCCGAGTGCGGGAAGCTCGCGGTGATTGGCCTCGCGACGAACGGAACAAGCCGACGCGCGGCGTGCCCCTCGAACAGCTCGATTCGTATTGGGAAGAAGCGAAGAGGAGCGAGGGCGCGTGAGTGCCGCGGACCCCACGCGTAGCCACGGCCCCGGCGGGGTGCATCCCATCGCCCGACTGCCCGAGGAATGGGAGGCGTACTTCGAGGCGAACGGCGAAAGGGCGTTCCGCGGAGCCCAGGTTTTTCGCTGGATTCACCAGCGAGGCGAGCTCGATCCCGCGAAGATGAGCGACCTGTCGAAGGCCTGGCGTGTTCGTCTGTCCGAGGAGGGGCTCGCGCCACCCTTCGAGCTCGTCGAGGTCTTTCGTTCCCGAGACGGGACACGGAAGCTACTTCTCGAACTCGTCGACGGCGGGCGGGTGGAGTGCGTGCTCATTCCGATGAGCAAGGAGAGCGACGAAGACGACGAGTCGCCCGCCACGTCGGGATCTTCGGCTGAGCCGCCGACTGACCGGCGTCGGAAGATGACGCTCTGCATTTCGACACAGCTCGGCTGCGCGATGGGTTGCGTCTTTTGTGCGAGCGGCCAGGCGGGGCTCGTGCGAGGGCTAGGGGCTGCTGAAATCGCCGCACAGGTTCTCGAAGCGAGGCGACATCTCGACGACGGCGAAGTGCTGAGCAATCTGGTCTACATGGGCATGGGAGAGCCGCTTCATCACTACGACGAAACGGCTCGTTCGATTCGCCTACTCTCGCACGGCGAAGGCGCAGGTTTTGGCCTGCGGCGAATTACCGTGAGCACGGTAGGGCTCGTGCCCGGCATCCGTCGTTTGGGTGAAGACTTCGGGGGAAAGGTAGGCCTCGCGCTGAGCTTGCACGCTCCGAGCGACGACGTGCGGCAGAAGATCATCCCGATGAACTCGCGCTTCGGGGTGCGCGATCTGGTTCAGAGTCTGCGGGAGTATCCCCTTCCGCGCCGCCGCCGAATCACGATCGAATACACGCTGATTTCTGGCGTGAACGACCAGCCGGCTCACGCCCGAGCTCTGGCCAACCTACTTCGCCCGCTCTCGGTGAAGATCAATCTGATCCCGATGAACGTCATCGACGCCTCGAGCTTGGCGGCTCCATCCGATGAGGGTGTCGAGCGGTTTCGGGACTTGCTGGTGCAAGCTGGATACTCGTGTTTCTTGCGTCGGCGACGGGGGGACGACGTGGCGGCGGCGTGCGGGCAGCTCGCGCTGGCCGAACGGCTGGTTCGCCCGTCCGCATCGAGTTGACAGCGCGGGCCGAGCGGAGCAAACCCGGGGCCGTGTTCAAGAAAGTACTCGTTGCCAATCGTGGGGAAATCGCCTGCCGCGTGCTCCGGACTTGTCGAGATCTGGGCATATCGACGGTCGCCGTCTACTCCGATGCCGACGAAGACGCTCCCCACGCCAAGAGTGCCGATGAAGCCGTGCGACTCGGGCCGGCCCCGGTCAAAGACAGCTACCTGAACGTGGCGGCTCTGGTCGCTGCGATTCGACAGACGGGATCCGACGCCGTGCATCCCGGCTACGGCCTGCTCAGCGAAAATCGAGACTTCGCCGACGCCGTCGGTGCTGCCGGCGCCAAGTTCATTGGTCCTCCGAGCGAAGCTCTCGACGCGTTCGGCGACAAGATCCGCGCCCGCGAGGTCGCGCGATCCGTCGGCGTGCAACCTCCGCCTGGCACCGATGGTGCGCTCGACCCCGCGGATGCCGCCGTCCTCATGAGCGCCGCTGACGACATCGGCTTCCCCGTGCTCGTGAAGGCTGCGGGTGGAGGCGGGGGCATAGGGATGCAGGTCGTCGACGAAGCCGAAGATCTCGCCAAGGCGGCGCGAATGTGTTCCGAGCGCGGGCAGGCGGCATTCGCCGATCCGCGCGTCTTTCTCGAAGAGTATCTCCGAGCGCCGCGGCACATCGAGGTGCAGATATTCCGCGACGCGGAGGGCAACTCCGTGGCGTTGGGCGAACGAGAGTGCAGCGTGCAGCGGCGGCACCAGAAGATCCTCGAAGAAGCTCCTTCTCCGGCCGCGTTCTTCTCCGGCCGCGCCGGGCAGGCACGACGTCGAGCCCTCTTCGATGCGGCACTGCGTGTGGTCGCGAAAGTCGGATACGTCGGAGCCGGAACCGTCGAATTCGTTGCTGACTCGAGCGGAGAGCTCTACTTTCTGGAGGTCAACGCGCGGCTGCAGGTCGAGCATCCCGTCACGGAAATGGTGACCGGGCTCGATCTCGTCGAGCTACAGCTTCGAGTTGCCAACGGCGAATCGTTGCCTGAAGACGCCAGGAGCGCGACGCCGAATGGACACGCGATCGAAGCTCGGCTGTACGCCGAGGATCCCTCGAAGAAGTTCATGCCGCAGCCCGGTAGGATCGAGGCGCTCGAGTGGCCCGACACTGGGCCAAACTTGCGTATCGACACCGGCGTGGTCGCCGGCACGGAAGTGACGCCGTACTACGATCCCATGGTCGCCAAAGTCATCGCTCATGGTCCGGATCGCGCGTCGGCCATCCAGCGTCTCGACGATGCTTTGGCAGCCACGATCCTACGCATCCAGGGGCCCAAAGGTCCGAAAGCGAGCAACCTCGAGTTTCTGCGCCAAGTGCTTGCCAACGACAACTTTCGGAGCGGCGCCTATGACACACTGTTGGCCGAGAGCATGACGAGGAGCAAGAAGTAGTGTCAGACGGCCAAGAGTTGCTCGAGCGAGCGCGGACCTGGGCCGCGGGAGATCCCGATCCCGAGACGCGAGCGGAGCTCGAGTCGCTGATCGGGGCCGAGTCGTTCGACGAGTTGGCGGAGGCGATGGGCACCCTGGCGTTCGGAACCGCCGGGCTGCGCGGAGTCGTCGCCGCGGGTTCGGGGAGGATGAATCACGCGGTAGTCATCCGAACGACCCGCGGCCTCGCCGAGTGGCTACGGCGTCGAGCCAGCGATACCAGCATCGTGCCCGTGCTCGTGGGTCACGACGCTCGCCTCACGAGTCGTGCCTTGGCGGAAGAGACGATCGCGGTTCTGACGGCGGCCAACATCCCGGTACAATACTTCGACCAGCCAGTACCGACGCCGCTCGTGGCCTATGCCCTGCGCCGGCTCGGGGGCAACGCCGCCGTGGTCATCACGGCGAGCCACAATCCGCCAGAATACAACTGATTCAAAATTGT
>JAJDAH010000329.1 GCA_029261965.1 Polyangiaceae bacterium | reverse complement strand
TGGTACCCCCACACGCCCTTGAACGACAGGTCCATGCCCTGCTTGCACTCGCCGGTGGTCGGCACGATCGAGCCGTCCGCATCGATGCGTGCCGTTTCGGACGCGAGGTCCCGATCGCTTCGATGCCACCCGAAGACGTATCTCGTTGACCAGCCGCATGAGCCGTCCGATGGTGGTGGCGTCGAAGCGACGACAGAAGTCGCCGGCCGTCGTTGGGTCCGGGATCGCTTCGGCACCCACCCGGGCGTGAGGCAGCCATGGACTTCACGCATGGCACGGAGCTCGGCGTAACCATCGCTGGTCGGCCCTTCGCTCACCTGTTCTTTCAACTCGTGCTCAGCTTCAGTGGGTGGCGCTGGGTGGGCTTGGCGTTCGGAGAGACGTTTGAGGCGCTCGTGGCCGGAGTTCAGGAGGCGCTTTGGGAGCTCGGAGGGGTGCCGCTCGTGCTTCGCAGCGACAACCTCTCGGCAGCAACGCACGAGCTCAAGGACGGCGGACGCTCGCTCACGCGACGGTTCAAGGACGTTGTCGACCACTACGGTCTCCAGTCGACGCGCATTCGACCGGGTAAATCCCACGAAAACGGCGTCGCGGAAAAGGGCAACGACGTTCTCAAAACTGCCATCCGGCAAGCCTTGCTGGTGCGAGGTAGCCGCGACTTCGCGACGGTCGAAGAGTACGAGCAGTTCGTTGCGGGTATCGTCAGCAAGCTCAACCGCCGTGCCCAAGCGCGTTTCGAGGTCGAGCGAGCGCATTTGCGTCCTCTGCCAACCACGCGTCTTTCGACCTACACGTCCTACGACCGCGTCGTTCGGCGCTGGAGCACGTTGCGTATCAACAGCCGCGTCTACTCAGTGCCCTCGCGTCTCATCGGGCACACGGTTCGCGTGCACCTGCATGCCGACTACGTCGAGGTGCTCTTCAAGGGCAAGCTTGTCGAGACGATGCCGCGCCTGCGTGGCAAGCAAGAGCATCGCATCGACTACCGGCACGTCATTTGGTCGCTCATTCGCAAACCTGGTGCATTCGCACGCTACCGCTATCGCGAGGAGCTCTTTCCGACGATCCCGTTTCGCTTGGCGTACGACGCGCTCAACAAGTGGCGGGGTGACCGCACCGACGTCGAGTACGTGCGCATTCTCCATCTTGCCGCGAGCACGATGGAGTCGACGGTGGAACGGGCGCTGCTCGAGCTTCTCCGACGTGGTGAGCCCTTCGACTACGCCGACGTCAAAGCACTCGCTTCCCCAGAGCCCGCCGCCGTTCCAGACGTTCGTATCCCGCGACCGGACTTCCGCGTGTACGACGGACTGCTTGCCGGAGGCGACCGATGACCGCTGCGGCATTCACACCGGCTCGTGCGCCACCGCCGACGTCGAGCAGCTCGATGTTGCCGCGACTGAGGGCGAAGCTTCCTTCGAGACCTCCAGACCAGCCCTCGCGGAACGGGTTCGGTCGAAGGACCTCAGCGTTCACCGGATTCGCGCGCGCGGACGATGGCATCAGAGCGAACACGCCCAGGAGGACAAGCGAAGGAACGTGCAACGGTCGTTTGAACAAGCGGTGAACTCCGCCGGTACGTTCACTGGGCTGGTACATCTTGACCAGCGCAACGATCGTAACTCATAGTTGCAGCAGATGGAATCCTCGGACATGGGCCTCCTCGTCTCGCTCGACGCGCTCCTTCAGGAGGGCAGCGTGACGGGCGCTGCACGGCGGGTCGGTCTCTCGACTCCAGCGATGAGCCATGCCCTCGCCCGGATCCGCGAACGCCTCAGTGACCCCATCCTCGTGCGGTCAGGGCGGGGCATGGTGCTCACGCCCCGCGCCCTCGCGCTGAAGGACCAGGTGCACAGCGTCGTAACCGAGGCGCGGCGCGCGCTCGCACCGGAGCGCCCCTTCGTCGCGAGCGAGCTCGCGCGCACCTTCGCTGTGCACGCCAGCGACTACGTGCTCACGATTCTCGGCACCTCAGTGGACAGGATCCTGCGCGAGGAGGCGCCGAACGCCTGCGTGCGGTTCGTCCCGAACACGCCGGACGATCCCGCGCTGCTTCGCGACCAGGGCTCGGATCTTGCCGTCGGCATCTACGGTGACCTGCCGCAGGAGATGCGAAGCCGCCAGCTGCTCACGGACCGCTTCGTCTGCGTCGTCCGGCGTGGTCATGCACGAGCGAAGAAGCGCTTTACGCTCGAGCAGTTCGTCGGCATCCCGCACATCCAGGTCGCTCCCCGGGGCAAGCCGGGCGGCTATCTCGACGACGTGCTGGCCGAGCGCGGCCTCTCTCGCACGGTGGCTCGTGCCGTACCGTACTTCGTCACGGCCCTGCAGCTCGCTGCCGCGACGGACTACGTGCTCACGATCTCGGAGCGCATCGCGAGGCACTTTGCCGAGCCGCTCTCGCTCACGATCCTGGAGGTGCCCGTGAAGCTCAGACCCTACGCCCTGAGCCTCGTCTGGCATCCTCGCTTCGACGGAGACGCCGGCCATCGGTTCCTCCGCGAGATCTTCCTGCGGGCTGCGACGGAGGCCGCCGGCGACCGTCACGAAGAGCCGCGTACTCGCCTCGACGCGACGGACCCGACCTCGGGCCAGACCCGCAAGCGGAAGCGTCGGCTGGCGTAAGTTGCAGCGCATGCAACTACGAGTTCAATTCTCTTGCGTTGTCTGCATGCCGTGTCGGCTCGATAATTCTTCGCGCCAGGACATCCCGTCCACACGAAGGAGACAGCGACATGAGCCTCAGAGACCCAAACCCGTCGAACAAGAGCAAGCCCAAGCGCGTCGCGATCGTCATCGCGAACCCCACCACCTCCACCACGACGGGGTGGCCCGTCGGCTTCTGGTGGTCGGAGCTGACGCATCCGTACTACGCGTTCCACGAAGCGGGTTACGAGGTCGAGATCTTCAGCCCCGCCGGCGGCAAGTGCGAGGCGGACGGCATGTCCGATCCCCGCGACGCGAGCGGCTATTCGGCATCCGACCTGATCAGCATGGGGTTCATCAACACTCCGGGCCTCGCGGCGCTCGTCGAGAAGACGAAGCCCGTCTCGGAGATCAACGTCGGCCGCTTCGACGCGCTCATCGTGGCCGGCGGGCAGGCGCCCATGTTCAGCTTCGAGAAGGCCACTGACCTGCACAAGAAGTTCGTCGAGTTCTATGAGGCCGGCAAGATCGCCTGCGCGCTCTGCCACGGCGTCGCGCTCCTGCGCTACGCGAAGCTCTCGAACGGTGAACTTCTGGCGAAGGGCAAGACCGTCACCGGCTTCGCGAACGTCGAGGAGGACTTCGCCGACAACGCCGTGTGGGGCATGGGCGCGCTGCCGAAGGACAAGCACCTGATGCCGTGGCGCATCGAAGACGAGCTGAAGAGGCTTGGCGCGAACTTCGTGCAGGCTGGCATGTGGCGCGGCTTCGCCGTGCGCGACGGCAATCTCATCACCGGGCAGCAGAACTTCTCAGGAACGGAGACCGCGAACCTCATCATCGAGACGCTCGGCCGCTGAGCGCGGACCCCACGAGGAAAGGAGCCCGCGCATGACCACCAACACGACCAAAGAGCGAGCGCTCGTCGACGCCTACTTCGACGGGTGGAACGCGCGCGATGCCGCTGCCGTGGCCCGCACGTTCGCTCCAAGCGGCACCTACGAGGACCCGACGACCAACGGCGCCGTCTCCGGATCAGACGTCGCGCGCGTCGTCGAGCCGCTCTGCACGGCATTTCCCGACCTCGTCTTCGACCGCTCTGAAGTGATGGGCGACGGAGGCCGGCTGGTGGTCGAGTGGACCATGCGCGGGCACAACCGCGGATCGTTGCGGGCCGGGATCAACCCCACCGAGAAGGCCGTGACGCTCAAGGGCGTCGATGTGTTCGAGGTAGGCGCCGATGGCATCCGAGCCGTGCGTGGGTACTTCGACCAGAAGGCGTTCGTGGAGAGCTTCGGGCTGATGGCGCTCGTGCAGCCCGTTGAGCAAGGCGCTGCGAAGTACGGCTATTCGATGCGCGTGCCGTCGGGGAATCACCAGCCGCCCGGCGTCATCGCGCTGACGTGGATCCAGGGCGCAAACGAGGCAGAGAAGGAGCGCATCCGGGCGCACTCGCGCGACAACGTGAAGGACTTCCTCGCCGAGCCGGGGTTTATCTCCATTGTCACCGGGTTCACGGGTCTCCGGGGCTTCACGGTGACGGCCTGGGAGGACGAAGCGTCCATGAAGCGAGCGCTCGCTAAGCACCACGCGGTGGCGATGAAGGAGCTCTTCGGCGAGAACTTCGTCGCCTCGGTGTGGACGAGCGTCTGGACGCCGACCCGGATGAACCGCATCTGGGTTCGCTGTCCATCCTGCGGCTCGCTCGAGGACGTGAACGACGATCACAGAAAGTGCATGAAGTGCAACGCCCCGATGCCTGAGCGGCCGGCGTTCTGGTGACGCATGACGGATGCGAGCGACAACGAGCCGGTCACCGTGGTTGTCTCGCGACGCGTGAAGCCGGGCTGTGAAGCGGCCTACGAGGCCTGGCTCGATCGTCTGATCGAGGGGGCCTCTGCGATGCGGGCTTACGTGGGTGCCAAGGTGCAGCGCCCGCGCCCAAGCGACGGATCTACCTACACGAGCGTGTTCCGGTTCGAGAACGTCGAGACGCTGCGTGCCTTCGAGACGAGCGACCTTCGGCGTCGCGCGCTCGCTGAAGTCTCTGCGCTGGTCGAGGCAGACGCGGTCTGGAACCGACTCACCGGCCTGGAGCTGTGGTTCACGCCGCCGCCTGGCACGGTGGTCCCGCAGCCCTCGAGGTTTCGCATGGCGCTCGTGATGATCGCGGTCGTCTACGCGCTGGTCCTGTCGCTCGGGCAGCTGGTCGGCGTCGTGATGGCCGGCGCTCCGGCGCCGCTTCGGCTGCTCGTCACGATCGTCATCGAGGTCTTCGTGATGACCTACGTGCTCATGCCTCGGCTCACCCGGTGGCTGGCAAACTGGATCTACCCAAAGAAGGAAGTGACATGAGAATTGCATTCATCGGCGCCGGGAAGGTCGGCGCGCCGTTGGCAGCCCGCCTTGCGGAAGCGGGACACGAGGTCGCGCTCGCAGAGGCACGCGAGGCTTCCGGCAGCATCGCCGCCGCGCTCACGCGCTCGAAGCGCCTGGTGGCGCGCCCGCTCGGGGAGGCCTTGAGGGATGCCGAGGTTGTGTTCCTCGCGACGCCTTATGGGGCGAATGAGAGCGTCCTTCGACCCATCACGCTGCTTGCAGGCAAAGTGCTCATCGACTGCACGAACCCTGTCGGCCCTGGTCTCACACACGGGCTAAGAAGCGAGCGTTCCGGAAGTGAGATGGTCCAGTCGCTCGCGCCCGAAGCGAAGGTCGTCAAAGCGTTCAGCATCTACGGGTTCGAGAACTTCGAGGGCCCGAGCTACCCGGGCTACGACATCACGCCGACCATGCTGTTCTGCGGTGATGACCACAGAGCCAAAGAGCTCGCGTCCAAGTTGATCGCCGACTGTGGTTTTGAGCCCTTCGACGTCGGCGGCCTCGTGCAGGCGCTGCACCTGGAGCACATGACGCTGCTCTGGGTGCGCATGGTGCGCGCGCAAGGTCATTCCCCGGGACTCGTGTGGGGCGCGCTCAAGAGGCCGAAAGAGCCCCAGCCATGAAGATCTGCATCATCGGCAGCGGTCACATCGGCGCTGGCTTGGCCCGCGCGTGGCGCAAGAACGGCCACGCGTCGTCGTCGTCGGCGCGCGCAAGCCTGACGATCGGGAGCTTCAGTCCCTATGTCAGGAGATTGGAGCCTCCGCGATGCTGGTCGGTGCCGCCCCGCGCGACGCCACCGTCGTCGTGCTCGCGGTTCCGTACGGGGCACTGGACTCGGTGCTGGCGGAGGTCGGTTCACTCACCGGCAAGGTCGTCGTCGACTGTACCAACGTGGTCGAGCGCGGCATGACCTTGAAGTATGGGCACACGACGTCGGCTGCAGAGGAGCTCCAGAAGCGGCTCCCCGGCGCGCACGTCTTCAAGTCCTTCAACGCCCAAGGCGCCGAGAACCTCGCGAGCCCAGACTACCCGGGCGGCCGCGCGACAAACTTTTTCTGCGGCGACGACCCAAATAGCCGCCAACTCATACAGCAGCTCGTTGAGGAGGTCGGCTTCGAGGCCGTGGATGCTGGCCCGCTCAAGAACGCGCGACTGCTCGAGCCGATGATGCTGCTCTGGGTCGCCTGCGCGCAGAACCTTGGCACCCGCGACATCGCGTTCCGCCTGCTTCGGAGGTGATCGGTGTCCGCGCTCATGCCGACCGAAGTCGTGCTTCGAGGAGACGTCCGGCTGCCGCGCATCGGGCTCGGGGTCTTTCGTGTGCCGAGCGGGGCAGCGACCCGTGCACTCGTGAGGGACGCGCTCTCGCTTGGCTATCGGCACATCGACACCGCCCGCGTCTACGGCAACGAGCAGGACGTCGCCGACGGCGTTCGCGACAGCGGGCTGCCTCGCGACCACGTGTTCGTGACGACGAAGCTCTGGAACGACGACCACGGTTACGACGCCGCGCTTCGAGCCTTCGATGCCGCGCTCGCGCGCATGCGCTTCGACTACGTCGATCTCTTCCTCGTGCACTGGCCGGTGCCCGGCAGGCGCAAGGACTCCTGGCGCGCACTCGAGCGACTGCGCGCCGAGGGGCGCACGCGTGCCATCGGCGTCAGCAACTACATGGAGCATCACCTCGAAAAGCTGCTCGCTCACGCCGTCGAGCCACCGAGGGTGAATCAGATCGAGGCAAGTCCGTTCCTGCAGCAACGCGGCGTGCGCGCGTTGTGCGCGCGTCATGGCATCGTGATCGAGGCATACAGCCCGCTGACGAAGGGGGCGAGACTCTCCCACCCCGAGGTGCAGCGCGTGGCGAGGTCGGTCGAGGCAACGCCCGCGCAGGTCCTCCTCCGGGGCCTGGAGCACGGGCTCGCCGCGCTGCCGAAGGCATCCCACGCGACGCGCCTGACTGAGAACCTCGCTTCGCACGGCATCGAACTTGGTGCAGAAGCCATGTCTTCACTCGACGCGCTCGAAGAGGGGCTCGTCACGGGGTGGGACCCTCGCAGGGCGCCGTAACGTCATGCGACGTTCGCTGCGAGTCGGCATCGTCGGTGGCTCGATCGCGGGCCTGTCCGTCGCGGCGGCGCTGAGCCGGATCGGCGCTGACGTCGTGGTGCTCGAGCGCGGGCCCGCAGGGTTCGCGACACGGAGAGGCGGTCTCGGCGTCTCGCCGCAGTTGTGCCGCGCGCTGGCTGCCACGCAGGACGGGATGCTCCGGCACGTCGTGCATCAGCAACGACGGCTGTGGATTCGTGGCGCAGAGCACGAGGAGGCCGCCAACATTGCGGTCACGTCCTACGGCATCCTCTGGCGCTGGCTCCGCGCGCAGCTGCCGGAGTCTATGGTGGAGTTTGGTCAAACAGTGGCGCTCATCGATGGGCAAACCGCACGCCCACGCGTGACGACCACCGACGCGCGTTCACAGGACTTCGACCTCGTGGTCGCTGCGGACGGAGGTGGATCGGAGGCCCGGCGTCACGTACTCGCGGACGACGCGCACGCAGCCTTCGCTGGCTATGTGTTGTGGCGTGGGCTCGTGCCCTTCGCCGCCCTCGACGATCGAACGGGGATCTACGGCGGGAGGCTGCTCATCGCAAACCGCGGAGACCAGCACTTCGTCGGCTACGCCATCCCGAGCGACGAATCCTGCTGCGCGGCGATGAACTGGGGGTGGTACCTCCCGACGGATGAGGCAGCCCTTGCCGAGCTGCGGGCCGGGGGAGCGGTACGTCCTCCCCATCAGCTGGAGCGTTGCACGGATGCCCTTGAAGCTTTCGTACGGGCGCGAGCGGCGTCGCGAGAGCTGTGGCCGGGGTGGGTCGAGCAGATCATCGACAGGACGATCGCTTGCGGCACCATCGCGCCGCACCCGGTGTACGAGTTCGCCGCGAGCGCGATGGTACGCGGGCGCGTGGTGCTTGTCGGCAATGCTGCGCATCTCGCCAGCCCCATCACGGGCTCAGGCGGCCGCATGGCGATGGAGGACGCTCTCGCGCTCGCCGACGCGCTCGTGGAACACGGAGACGTTGATGCCGCGCTCGCGCAGTTCTCACAGTGCCGCACCCGGGAGGGTGCGGCACTCGTTGAGCAGGGACGACAGCGCGGCGCAGCCTTTCGGGCGACGACGCCTCGAAGGACGGCATGAGTGGCCCCGATGCGCCGCCAGCAGGCCTTCCCGTGAACCGCATCGAGGCGCTCTCTGACGGCGTGTTCGCGATCGCGATGACGCTCCTCGTGCTCGAGCTTCATGTCCCTGATGTCTCGTCGGCCGAAACGGGCCCGCTCGCGGCAGCGCTGCTCGCAATGTGGCCGAAGTTCGTGAGCTTCGGCCTTGGCTTCGTCCTGCTCGGCTCCCTCTGGGTGGGGCAGCACTACCAGTTCCACTACGTCCGCCGAACGGACCGGCCGCTCTTGTGGCTGCACCTCGCGCTCCTCCTCGTGTGCTCGCTCGTGCCCTTCGCCGTGGCGCTCCTTGGTCGGTAATGGGCGACGCCGGTGGTTACGGCGATCTACGGCGCGCTGCTCATCGTGTCCGGCGCCGCGGTGCCCCCGCCCCGGTTTCATCCGGTCGCGGTGGTTCAGGCTCGGCACGCCGTGACTCGCAGGCCGAACTGCGCCGACGCGGCATAGTCCGGGACGCGGCATTACCGACGAGAGCGAGAGCTCCGCAGGCTCGTGAAGCTGGTTTCATTGTGCGCGTCCTCGTCAAGTACCTGGAATCCGAAGGTCCGGTCATCCAGCGAATTGCGAAACGGGCGACCAGGACGGCGCTGACGGCGGCGTAGGGCCTCTTGCACCTCGGGGCGCTCCAAGTCGGCGGCCTGGATCTGCCAGGGAGCATCGAAGACAACCTGGCGCGCGGGCAAGAGCCCGCACTGGATCAGCGTGCGGATCTTGTGACAGGACACTCCAGCTTTGGCAGCAGCTTCCACCATGGTCAGGCAGCGGCCGTCCTTCACCGCGGACTGGTACCCGTGGATGTCGTGCTTGCGACGATAGCTGGCTACACGCGTGGCGTTCCAGGTCTTCCCTTGACCTGTCGAAAGCCCCATCCGGTTCAGCGTCGCCGCGATGTCTGAGTCCGACCACCGAGTCGCCATGTCGCGGATCAGCTTGTCAGCCTCCTCTGATGCGCGCTGGGGCGGAGTTCCACGACAACGAGTCCTTCGAGAAGGTGACTGGCGTGACGTGCTACTTCGCGACGCCGTCTTCCAGGGCCCGGGTAGACTGGTCGAGGGCGCGAGTGTTCGTCCTCCCTGAGCCGCCGCCGAAAGCGCGTCTGACGGCCATCTGAGCCGCTACACGCTCTTCTCGTGGGGCCACAGCGGGTACCCGTACGCCCTCCACGCCGGCGCTCAACGACCGATCACAGCGCCAACAAGTCGAGTACCTCGGAGGGCACGCTCGACTCGAATATTGACCCACCTCCAAATTGCCCATCGGCGTCAATAAGGCGCAGGGTTACCCGAATGCGCATCGCCATGGGCGACCGCGAACGCGCTGCACGAGCGCGAGCCCGACGCGCTGGACCGGGCCCGCGATCCCGTCGACGAAAACGCTAGTTCGTCGAGAAGTCGACCCATGCGCCTGTCATCCACGGATCGCTCGCGTCGGCGAACGCACCCCGGTAAGCCGCGCTCGTATCGAGACCGGCACCAACCGGGGCACTGCCCGCCACCTGAGCCGCCGGCCGTGGGTCCACGCCGCAAGTTACGCCTGGGTCGGCCTCGTCGTTGTTGCGGTTCGCTTCGTTGATCCACGCCAGCTCGTCAAAGCCCATGTCGTTATCGGTTTCCCCCGGATCGGCGATGTTGTTGGTGAAGTTGCCGAAGAACGTCGCATCCGTGATCGTCACCTTCGGCGCTGCCGGAGTCCCCGCGTCGTCTCGCGCGTCGATGCCGATATCGAACCCGGTGATGACCATGTTTTGGTAGCTCCCCTGGAGGTTCTCGCGGAGCACGGCACCGAACGCGACGTCGAGGCCCGCGCTCCCGGTGCCGCAGAGCGTGACGTTGGAGATGGTCACGTTCGTCGCTGGCAGGTCACCCGAGTTCGAGCTGTCGCACTCGAAACCGTTGGGATTCGAGCTCAGGTTGTTCACCTGCCGACCGTAGAGGAACTGCAGCGTTCCGACGAAACCCTGGTCCATGTCGAACATATCGTCTCCGGCGTTGTTGACGACGAGATGGGTGGCCGTGAAGCCGCCACCGAACCACTCGAAGCCATCGTCGAGCGTGTTGCTCACCATGACGTGGTCGATCTGGGTACCGCTTCCGACGCTGCCCATGGTCAGACCGTTGATCTCGTTGCCCGCCGAGAGCTCGAAGCCCGAGTACTCGATGCGGACGTAGCTCAGACGGCCGCTGCTGTTCGCCGGATCGGTCCCACCGTATTGGTTTTCTGGAGCGTCGGCGAGACCTTCGATGGCGACGTCGGTGCCTTTGAAGTTCGGCGCACGACCGAGGAGGATGACACCGCCCCAGTCGCCCGGAGCGCGCGATCCAGCGGCCTGGTCGCTGGTGAACACAATCGGCTCGTCCGCCGTGCCCACGGCGTCGATCATCCCGCCGCGAGAAACGACGAGGGTGCCGAGCGGGCTCTTCGTGCCCTTGATGATCGTGCAAGGCTCGATCGTCAGGGTCGCTCCGGAGTTGACGTAGGTCGTATCCGACAGGATCCAGACCGTGTCGTTCGTGAGCGTCGTGTCGGCGGTGATCTGATTGGCGATCGCCATTTCCGCAAGGCCTGCGCCCGTCAGGTCGCAACCGGTCATCGTGCTGCCACCCATGCCCCCGGTTCCCATGCCGCCAGTGCCAGGCGAGCCCGCCATGCCGGATCCTCCGGTGCCTGCGCCTGCACCTGCACCGCCGCTGCCACCAGTGCCCCCGCCCCCGGGTGTGTCGCTGTCGCCGCAGCCGATCATCGCAAGCGGCACGCCGAACACGACCAACCTAGCAATAGAAAGCATCTTCATTTCCTGAACCTCTTCGGAGAGAGCGCGGTACGCGCTCGGGTGGGGTGCCTGGCCGCCGGCGATCCCGGCGACCACACTTGTTTTGACGCAGGGACTCTGCCGCCAGTGCGTGAAACCGACATGTGTCGGCGGTAACGTTTCTGTGACAGGTCGCGCGGCGCTCGCGATGGAAACGTCGCGGTGACAATCGAGCGCCGATCTCGTGGCTGCGCGTCGGTGGCTTCGCAGCGCGATCCACACCTGTGTGGAGAATCCGTCCTCGACGCAGCGTCAGAAGGTGTACTTCGCCCCCACCTTGAAGGTTTGCCCGTCGCGGTAACGCCGAATGACACGGTCGGGACGCTTCGCGGGGCCAATCGTTTGAACCACCGCGGAGTCGAGGATGTTCGTCGCCGTGAGCTTCACTTCGAAGTGCTTTCCAGCGTCCTTGGCGATCGTCGCGTCGACCTGATGACGGGGATGCTCGAACGTGTCGTCGAGCCCGTCGGCACCGACTTCGACGAGGCGCTTCCCTGCGATGTTGTAGAGCACGCGTCCCTTCATCCCGAGGTCTTCGCTGGCGTAGTCGATGGCGAAGTTGAAGACGTAGGGGGGCTGCTTGATCATGCGCCGTGACACGTTCGTCAAGAAGTCGCGATCCGTCTGCTCGAGCTGAATCCGCGATTCGGCGAGGGTGAGGTTGGTCACGAGGCCGAAGTCTTCGGCGGCTTTGGAGATGTTGCCGAGACCTACTCGGGCCTCCAGCTCGACGCCGATGAGCTGCGCTCCTTCGGCGTTCTGGAAGATCACCAAGTCCGAATCGCCCGAGGGTGTGACCACGGTCTCGATGGGATCCTCGAACTTCTTGTAGAAGACGCTGAAAGCGAGAACTTCGCTGAGCGTCGGGTAGTACTCGAAGCGTGTGTCGATGTTGGTGATCCGGGTGAGCTCGAGCTCGGGGTTGCCCGATGTCAGGTCACCGCCGAAGAAGTCACTGAACGCGAAAGGGGCGAGCTCCCGAAGCTGCGGGCGCGCGATCGTCCGAGCCACCGACGCGCGCAACTTCGCCTTCTCCGTCGCGCTGTAGATCAATCCGAGCGAAGGGAGAAGGTCGGTGGAGGAAAGATCCGCGCCTTGGATGATTGCTCCGGTGTCGAATTGATCGAAGGGATCGACGGTCTGATTCGTCACCTCGACGCGCTCCCCCATCACGAGCCGAAGCCGTTCGGTGAGGCTGATGTCGCCCATGAAGTAAAGCGCGAACACATCGAGGTCGGCCGTGTAGGAGTCCTCCGGGAAGGTGTTCTCCTGCAACGCGAGGGCATCCCCGATGTTGTCCGGCACGAAGAGCCGATCCGGGCACGTGCTTTGATACGTGATCCCATCGCACAACAACGGATCCGTATTGCCACCGGGGTTTCTGCGAAACGCGAAGCGCCGAGCCTCGAACTCTCGATCCTTGAGGCTCATGGCACCGCCGAGCTTGATGCTCGTCGCCTTGGGCCCCTCGAGAACCGGCTGGGTCCAATCGAATCCGCCGGTGACGGCGCGCTCGTTCTGACTCGAAAAGAAGTGCCGACCACTCTCGGATCCGTCGACGAAGACGAACGCACCACGATTCGGGTTGAGCTGATAGACGACGTCGCGGGTGTCGGGCTCCGAGCGCGTCGCCACCGAGTACGAGCCGTTCCAATCGAGACGGCCCTTGCCGAGCTTGTCGAAGACGTGCTCGCCGTGCAGCTGAGCCACGTTCAACGCCCGACTCACGAAACGAAGCCGGGTAGCGTGGAGAGTGGCGTCGTTGCGCTGCCAGAAGCCGTCGAAGGTCTGCGTGTCTCTGTCGGCCAGCTGACTGTGGAAACCGATGAGGCTGACCTTGTGGTCCTTGGAGAAGTCGTACTGGACGTTGCCGAACGTGCCCCACACGACGTCTTGACTTCCGGTTTCGACTCGCACGTCGTTGACGATCGAGAGCCCCGAAGGGTCGGTGGGGTCCGGTTCGAAGACCCGCCGAACCTCATCTCGTCGCTTGAAGGTGATCTTGTGATTGAGTGTGGCCAGGTAGCCGATCCGTCGATCCTTTCCGAGATCGAAGCCGTCGCCGACGACGACGCCGAAACTCGGGCTCGGCGGTGAAAAGGCGCTCGTCTCACTCATGAAGGTGTTGAGATCGATGCCACGAGCGGTGAGCTCTTCGGCGTCGACGACGGTTCCGTCCGGGCGTTCGACACCGGCGGCGAGCGGGTATTCCGTCGGTAGTGTCTTCGGTCGGCTTCGGAGACCGTTGTCGAATCCGAGCCAATCGGTGCCGCTACCGCGATGATCCAAACGCTGCTGAAACGTCGTATTGGTGTTGAAGCTACTCGACGCGCTCGCTTGAAAGAGGAACTTGTCCGGAGCCCGTCGCGTGACGATGCGCACCGATCCTCCGGCGAAGTCGCCGGGCACGTCGGGGGTGAACGTCTTGACGATCGTCAAGCTTTCGAGGACTCCCGTCGGAAAGAGGTCGAGCGGGACTGCCGCTCGATCCGGCTCGGGGCTCGGCAGCGGCGCCCCGTTCAGCAGCGCGTTGGTGTATCGGCCGCCGAGCCCGCGTACGAATACGAAGCGACTTCCTTCGATCGTCGCGCCGACGACTCGTTGCGCTGCCTGAGCCGCGTTCGACGCGGGAGTCTTGCTCATCTCCGCGCGACCCATCGTGTCGCCTGCGGCCGCGGACTTCTGTCGCTTCAACGTCAACGCTTCGACACTCGACCCATCGGTCACGTCGACTTCGACGACGAATTCCTCGACTCGCTCGTCGGCGGGGCTCAACTCGGCGTCGATGCGTCGCACCCCCCCCGCCCAGACGACGACACCTCTCGCGCGGATCGGCTCATGAGACGCCGACCAAACTCGCAGCGTGTATCGTCCCGGGGGCAGCTCGATGCGGTAGCGTCCCTCGGAGTCCGTCACCCCCGCATACTCCGTACCCACCACCTCGATCGGAGCATCGGCGACGGGCTTTCCCGTGAGCGTGTCGACGATCGTCCCCCAGAGAGCACCCTTTCCCTTCGGTGGCTTCTTACCGAGCTCGTCGGCCGTCGCCGGACGCGACTCTTCGGCGGAGGTCTTCTCCTCGCCGCCGTCGTCCTCGGCTTCCGTCTCTTCTTCCGTAGCGGCGCCCGGGGGCGGCTCGTCACCGTCCTCAGGGGGTGCCGCCTCGGGCTGAGCGGATACGACGCCGGGATGCGCAGCGAAGAGCAGCGCAAGGGCGCTAGCGAGAAGGTGGCGTCGCCTCATCGTAAGGTTCGTGCTCGGGACGCGACGTGACTGTCGGTCTGAAGCTGGGCGCGAGCATCGTCGTGGCTTGTGACAGCAAGAGTCAGGCCTCGTGACCTTTTCGTGACAGCTTGCCGCGCTCGCGCGTCTACTTCGCTACCGGCTCCGTGAGCATCGCGATTGCCTTGGCGCCGTTCGCCTTGGCCAGATCCATGATCTCCACGGCGGTGCCGTAGGGAATGTCGTCCGCGGCATCGAAATAGACGATGGGCAGGTCTTGGGCGGCGAGCATGCGCGGGAGGCGCGTCGCGAAGTCGGTTCGTTTCAGAATCGCCTTGTTGACTCGAATCGTGCCGCGCGAGCTGATCGTCAGCACGAGGGGGCCTTCGTCGTCCGGGTCCTCGGGCTCGTCGGCCTTCGCCTTCGGATCCTTCTTCGGCACGTTGAGCCAGAACCCCTTGTCCATCATCGGCACGATCACCATGAAGATGATCAGCACCACGAGCGCTATGTCGACGAGGGGCGTCACGTTCATCACGGGCACCGGCTGCGGCCTTTTGCCCTTGGGGCCGCCGATCTGAGCTCCCATGCCCATGCTCGACCTCCTAGCTCCCGTCCTTCTTCGGTCGAACCTTGAGCGAGACGCCCTTGAAACCGATGTCCTGAAACATCGCGAGCATCTCGCGAACCGTCTTGTAGGCAATCTTCGAATCGATGTTTGCCTTGAGCTGCCGTCCCGGATCTTGGCGGTGGAGCCGTTTCAGTCGCTCTTCGAGCTCGTGTCGGTCGACGGCGCGTTCGTTCAGCAGGGTACGCCCGTTGGCTGCGATCACGAGCTTGATGGGATTCATATCCTTCGCACGCTGGTCGATCCTCGAGACCTCGGGAATTTCAATCTGCTCGCCCTGGGCCAACGCAGGCGTCACGACCATGAAGATGATGAGGAGAACGAGAACGACATCCACCAACGGCGTGACGTTGATGTCCGGCATCGGCGCCTGGGGGCGGGGGCGCTTCTTTCTTCGTCGCTTTTCACTCATGCGCTGGTCATCAGGCGAGGGCTTTGGCTTCGGCGACGGCCGCTGGCTCCGGCGTCTCGGAAGTGACGCTGGGCCTCGGACTGTCGAGCTCGCGGCCGTGGTTGTTCTCGATCTCGTCCAGCAACTCGCCAGCGCTTCTCGTCAGCGTGAGCTCTATCGTGTTGATCTTGCCGGTGAGCCAATTGAATAGGAGAACTGCGGGAATCGCTACCATGAGTCCGAACGCCGTTTCGATGAGCGCTTCGGCGATGCCGGCGCTGACCGCAGCGAGACCACCCGACCCGCTCGAAGCGATGCCCTGAAAGGCGCCAATGATGCCGACGACGGTGCCGAGTAGCCCGACGAACGGCGCCACCGAGCCGACGGACGCGAGCACGCTCAGCCCCTTGCGAAGATCGGCGCCGACGGTCTCGAGCGAGCGCTCGGACTCGTTGCGAGCCATTTCCACTGGGCTCACGTTGCCATCGGTCGACTTCAGGTACCGTTGCACGATCGGACCGAAGAGCCGCGCGAGAGCGGACGCCCGGTGGCTTTCGCACACTTCGACGAGCTCGTGGAGCTTCCATCCGTTGATGAGAGGACCTGCGCGCCCTGCGAACTTCCGAGACTCCTTCGACGATTTTCGGAGAACGATGAGGCGCTCGACGGTGACGCCGGCGCAGGCGATGGCCATGATGAGCAGCACGCCGGCGATGGATTTGCCGAGCACGCCCATGCTGGCCCAGATGTGTGCGAGGTCGAATGCCATGTGGATCGCTCCTTTTCGAGCTGCGCCTCTCACGCAGCGTTCTGCAAACCCGCGACTCGCGCCGGCGTCGCGTCTCTCTCTATGAACGAATCTTGATTCTGAAGGGCACCGTGTACCACTGGGCCTGAGGCTTTCCGCCGAAGGTCCCGGGCTCGAAACGCCATCCCCGCGTCGCGGCGATGGCTGCAGCGTTGAGTGCTGGATGTCCTTGCACGACGTTGCACTTCCCGACGGTGCCGTTCGTCTTGACGACGCATCGAAGCACGACACTCGTCACGCCGGCGCCGTGCGCCGCGAGCACCGAGTCTCGCGTCCATGCAGGGCGTCGACGCGAGACCGGCACCGCACGAGTGGCCTTCGAACGCTCGGAAACGAAGGAGACCTTCGCGACCGGGTTCGCGGTCACCTTCTTGCGCTTGCGCTTCGGCTTCTGGACCTTCACGACCGACGCGACCCGGCTGCCGCCATCGTCGCCGTCGAAAAGCTCGTCCATGTCGCCGTCGTATGGGTTGTCCCCCGGGTCAGCCTCCGACGGGACATTGTCGGGAACGTCCTTGGGTGGTGGCCCGGCGGTTTTGCGCTTCTTGCGCTTCTTCTTCTTCTTGACCTTCTTCGGCTTGTGCTGCGGCTCGGGCTCGGGCTCCTCCGCGGCGATGACTGGCGCCTTGGCTAGGTCGACATCAATCGTATCTTCGGGCTCGAAGACCTGTCCGTGAGCCGAGTAGGTGACGAACGAAAGCGCCACGGCGACCGTGACGGCGCCCACGACGTACCCGATCGTCAGCCGCTTCCGCCGAGCGGTGTCGGCCGTGTTCTCCGTTGTCCAGGCGTCGAGCTCCATGACTCGGAATGGAAGATGCCGACGCTTCGTGACGAACTCGTGTCGCGCCTGTAAAACCGTCGAGAAGAGTGCGAGCCGGGTGATTTCCTGGAGTTGCGCCCGCGATTCACGAGCTCGTCATGCTCGCGTCACCGAGCGATCGCTGATCTTTCGTTCTCGGGACGGATGGCGAGTCTTTTTGCGACCGACGAGGATGTTGGTGAGCTGAAACCCAGCCGTCACCGAATCGTCAGATTCTATCGATAAGCCGCTAGGGAGATGTCTCGCATCCTCGCGATCGAAGACGACGCCGACCTTCAGCAGGTCCTCGAATACAACCTGCGCGAAGCAGGCCACGACGTCTTGCTTGCAACGACGGGTCGTGAGGGCCTCGAGCTCGCGCGGAGCGCACAACCAGATCTCATCTTGCTCGATCTGATGCTGCCCGACATCCAGGGCACCGAAGTCTGCAAAGCGCTCGGCTCGGGCAAAGAAACGAGCTCGATCCCGATCATCATGCTCACCGCGAAGAGCGAAGAGATCGACCGCATCATCGGTTTCGAGCTCGGCGCCGCCGACTACGTTTCGAAACCCTTCAGCCTCCGTGAGCTACTGCTCCGAATTCGCGCGGTACTTCGGCGTGACGAGCGGCCAGTACGAGCTCCGGCTCGAACGGAAATCGGATGTCTGAAGATCGACCGAGAGGCCCATCGCGCTTGGGTACGCGACCGAGAAATCGAGCTCACCGCACTCGAGTTTCGCCTCCTCGTGACGCTTCTCGACCGGCGCGGCCGCGTGCAATCACGCCACACCCTACTCGACACCGTGTGGGGCTTCGAGTCCCGAGTCCACGAGCGCACGGTCGACGCGCACGTGAAACGCCTTCGCCATACGCTCGGCGATGCCCGCTCCTACATACAGACCGTGCGCGGCGTCGGCTATCGCTTCGAAGGACCTCACGAGGCGGCTAGGGAAATCGACGAGGGCGGACGAAGTCAGGAGTGGACCTGATCGGCAAACGGGTACCACTCATGCGCCCGAGCGAGTACACGCTCGGGTTCAGCCGTGCCGGAGCCGCGCGAGGGGCCAGGCGAAGACGAAAACAGCTCTGCCAGTGCCGCTTGGGATGCGCCGACGGGGAACTCACCGAAGAAGGCGACGATGTAGCCGACACCGCCAACGAGGGCGCCGAGCAGTGAAGCGATCACCAGCGCCCAGCGCATGCGATGGACCAGGATCGAGCGCCGCCATGGCCGGCAAGATGGCGAAGCAACCACGGTAAGCGAGCCGAGAGCTCGCGTCGACACCGAGACCTGGAGTGCGACGAGAAACCAGAGCAAGAGGTCGAGACCGGTGGCGGGTAGACCTTGGACTCGAGCGCCTTCGGCGTCGAAGCCGGTGAATACGAGGCCGCGGCGGGCGAGGATCGTCGTGAGAAAGGCGGCTGCGCCGACGAGGCCGACGGCGGTACCGAACAGAGTCGCCGAGATGTCGTGCGCTTCCTGCGCGATAGGCCGACGCTGCGACGAAAGTGAATCCGAGAGCCGTTTCGCGTGGAGGGCGAACCCGGTGCGTGTACGGAATCATGCCAATCCGCGGGAGAACGATCGCACTTCGCATTGATTCGGCAGCGAGCGGTCACTGCGGAAATCTTCGAGCATCCTGTGTGGGCCGGATGATCGCCCCGCGGCGGAAGTCGAGGATCGCCTACATTGAACCCTTCCTTCGAAGGGACAGGAGGAGACAACGGGTTGACAATCCGTGTCGCCGGAGCAACTTCGATTCTGGTTGATGAGCTGGACGAGCGACTGCTTGGTGTCGTCGCCTTGACCGGCGCCCGCTTCAGTGGCCGCACCGGACCCGACCCGTTCGCTGGGCTTTGCAACGGCGAGTCTGAGCGGTCGGTTGGCCCGTTGCTCGATGCACACGCCAGTGCGCGCACTCCTGCTGTGGGTAGCGCGCGCAAGACGGCTCGCAGAAGGTTCGTCAGAGCCGCTTGATTCTTGGTGCCAACGCCCGGGCCGAGTCGGGTAGAGGGGGCGTTGGGTACGAGTCGGTTGACTCGCGTCTCGGCCCGGGGCTGGCTGGACGAGCATGGGGCATGATGAGCTGCTTGGCCAGTGCCAGTGCCCGTCCGCTCCAGATAATCTGCAGGCAGCCGGCTCGCCGCATCGCTCGCAGGTCTGAGCTTCATTTGTATCCGTTCAACGCCCTTGCCAACACGTGAAGTGCGCGGAGCGTTAACTCGTCCAAATAGGATCGCGTCAACGCCACCCGAATGTGATTCACAGCCTCAGCGGTACGGCCGGCGTAGAGGCATAGCCGACCGAGTACAGCATCGACCGACGCATCGTTGAGATCTGCGAGTTCATTTGCCACCCCTCCCGCAACCTCATCGGCGAGACCCACGTGTCCGCAAGCTAGCTCTAGCTCTAGATCGCGGCGAGAAACTCGCAACGTCGCGACAACAAAAGAGAATCACGCGTAGTGCGGCGATGGAAATAAAGGCAGACGGGTATCCGTTCCGGGAAAGACGCCAATCCAACCCGAAAAGGATCCCCGATGCGCAAGAATCTACTCGATCAACTGCCCCTGACGCCAGTCCCGATCGATCACGCGCGAGCCTCAGAACTCACCGCGATGGGCGATGTGCTCGATCGGTTGCCGGAGGCTGTCGCACTGGTCCACGAGGATCTCTCATGGCGGGGCAAGCGCCGTATCGATCCCACCAAGGGCCGTCACGGGATGGCGGCCGAGCAGGTGCTGCGCGCAGCCGTTCTCAAGCAAGTCACTGGCGCGAGCTACCACGTCCTCTCTTTCGGTCTGGCTGACTCGAGCACTCATCGCGCTTTCTGCCGCATCGGCTTCAACCAGAAGCCGCCCACGAAGTCTGCATTGCAGAAGAACATCAAGCGCGTGAAGCCCGAAACATGGGAAGCCATCGACAAGATGGTCGTCGACACGGCACATGAGCTGGGCATCGAGAAGGGGAACAAGGTGCGCACCGATTGCATAGTGGTCGAGTCGAACATCCACCATCCGAACGACTCCTCACTCCTTGGCGACGGCGTGCGAGTGCTTGCTCGGCTCATGGCGGACGCGAAGAAAAGATTCGACTTGCTGTTCAACAATCGGCGACGGCGTGCCAAGAGGCGCGTGCTCGACATCAGCAACGCGAAATCGATGAAGCAACGGACGCCTCTTTATCGCGATCTGCTGAAAGTCACCGAAGAAACCGTGCAGCAAGCCGAGAGGATCGCTGAGGAGCTTGATCATGTGCAGTGCGAATCCATGGCCGACATCGTAGCGGCACAAGGGATCGCAGGCGAAATCAGGCACTTCGTTCCGCTCGTGAATCAGGTCATCTCGCAGACCGAGCGACGCGTCCTCCGCGGAGAATCTGTTCCAGCTACCGAGAAGATTGTCTCGATCTTCGAGCCGCACACCGACATCATCGTCAAGGGCGCTCGCGACATCGAGTACGGACACAAGGTCTGCTTGACCACTGGCGCCTCCGCGCTCGTTACCGATATCGTTGTGGAGAAAGGCAACCCGTCCGACTCGACTCTCGCCACGAAGATGATCGAGCGACATGCAAACACGTTCGGTAGGGCACCAAGACAGGCGTCGTTCGATGGTGGCTTTGCGAGTCGCAAGAATGTTGCTGACATCAAGGCGCTCGGAGTCGAGGACGTCGTGTTCCACAAGCGCTGCGGCATCGAGATCGACGAGATGGCGCGCAGCAAGCGCGTGTACAAGAAGCTACGCTCGTTCCGTGCCGGCATCGAAGGAACGATCTCGTTTCTCAAGCGGTCCTTCGGGCTCGAGCGCTGCACTTGGCGCAGCTTCGATTCCTTCCGAGCGTACGTTCACGCGAGCGCCGTCGCGTGCAACCTCCTCGTCGTTGCACGACACTTGATCGCCGCGCAGGGCTGAAAAACGAACTTGTCCCGCGGGACAGGTTGCCTGCCGCGCGCCGCGCTGCGCGCACGTGCACCCGCGCACATCCGTAGACACCCACAGCCCGCCCTGGCACCCTTCGCCGCCAGTCCCGATGCCGTGGACGGCTGGCTGGTGCCAGCCTACGATCCCGACCATTGCGCGTTTGTCGCCGCGATCTAGCTCTAGCCCCAATCGGACATTCTTTCATGCCGCTTCGTCGAGTTCGCGCTCGATTTGTTCGTAGAGGTGGCGAGTCGCCTCGTTGCTCGCGAGGCGCAGCACTGGGTGGCCGCCAGGCCGCAAGATGCGCGCGGCTTTCGACAGCCATTCGAAGCGGAGAGTGGCGACGCTTCGAAGGACGAACAGACCCGTGCGCTTGAGTGACCGCGGACGCTGGGGAGCTATTGTTGCGAGCTGGAAGCTCGTCGCGATGTTGTGAGCGAGGACGTTCAGCTTCTGCCACGCGGTGTTCGACCGGTACCTCTGTGTCGGGATCGCAGCGAAAGCGAACCCACTCTTGAGCTCTCGGATTGTTTTCTCCTGCACGCCACGGCCTGCCTGGAAGTGCCAGAGGGCGCGTAGCAGCGCGTAGCCCGAGCTTCTTGTTAGTCGCGACGACCGAGTACTCCCAATGGCCATCGTCCGGATTGAAGAGCTCCAGTTGGCGACCTTTAGCCGGCTGGTGGTTGACGCGCTTTCGATAGATCGCGATGCGCTCGGCGCGCTTCCACGCGTCGATGTACAAGAAGGTGCACAGTCCTTGTAAGCCGTTCTTCCGGTCCACCCACTGCCAGGCGTCATCGAGCTGTCTTTTGACGACTCCGCGCAGGTTGAGCCACGGCCACATGGGGACTTTGATCGCATACTCCACGTTCAGTCGATCGCAGGCCGCAAGGAAATCCCGCTGGAAAAAGGCACTATCGGCACGCACCTCGATGCAGCCGGCGAGACCGAGCTCGTCGCGCGCGTTGCGTACCGTGCGGCGAAGAAAGTCCGCGCTGCCGTGCGAATCATGGATGTTGCCACGTCGATTCTTGTGACCGACGACGTGACCTGTTTGCGCGAGCGTGGCGAGGATCGGGTAGTAGCTCGGGTTCTTGCGGTGATGAGGATTGAAGCCTCGTTCGGCTCGCTCGACCTGAAGGCCCGTCGTCAACACCGTCCCGTCGATGTCGATCGTCCAGCGCTTGGCATCGATCTCGTCTAGCGCTGCTCGAGCGACCAGCGTGCTGAGTCGGTCGAGCTCGGGCCAGGTACGAAAGGAAAGTCGGCCGAGAGCACGACCGACAGAGCGTTCCGTCGGTGCTCTCGACAGTCCGGCAAAGCGCAGGAAGATCGGATCGTCGCGCAAGAAGGCGACGTGGTGCAGGCGCCTCGCGCCGGTCAGCAGCATGGCGACCACGGCCAGGACCAGCTTTGAGAACGAGAAGTCCCCGCCAATGGCGAGCCTTCGCTCCGACCGTCGCAGTTCCGCGATGAAGTCGAGCCCGCGAAGAAAGCGACGCACGAGTTCGAGCCCCGCGAATGACGTGAGCTTTTCTTCGCCGAACTCAACGTGAAGATTCCCCTTGATTCGAGCCTGAAAACCGCGCTTTCCTATCCGCACTGGGAGTTGCCTTTCGTTCTTGCCTCGTTGGTTCGCAACTCCGAGACAAACACGGACAAAAGGGCGGCTTCCAGTCTTTTGTTGAGCCTCAGGACGCGGGCGCGAAAGTCCGATTGGGGTTAGTAGCGTCGTCGGTGGCGTAGTCATAGTCCTGTATGGATCAGCCAGCGGTCTACTCGTGTCCTCGATGCAGCGGATCGATCAGAACACGGGCGATGAGACGACCGAGAGCGAAGACGACATAGCTGATCAGGCGGAAGTTTCGGACCGCTTTGGTTTCGCTCTGGCCGCGGGCAATTTCAACGGCGATACCAATTTGGGTCGCCCGTGCATAGAT
>JAJDAH010000328.1 GCA_029261965.1 Polyangiaceae bacterium | reverse complement strand
CCCGGCGGCGACGATCCTCGTCGTGACGGGTCGTTTCCAGTCGCCGGATTCATCGACCCGCTTTTTGACCTGTTCGGCGACAGCGCGCTGCGCGTCGTCGTGAACGAAGATGGCCGATCGGTACTGCGTGCCGACGTCGTTGCCTTGACGATTGAGCGTCGTTGGATCGTGGATCTTGAAAAAATAGATGAGAATCTGCTCGTACGTCGTCTCTTGCGGATCGAACACGACACGAATGGACTCCGCGTGGCCCGAGTCACCAGCGGAAACCTGCGAGTAGCCGGGATTTTTCAGTGTGCCTCCGGTGTAGCCCACCTCCGTGTCCACGACTCCCGGCTGCTTTCGGATGAGCTCCTCCATTCCCCAGTAGCAGCCGCCAGCAAGTGTCGCGATCTGCCGATTTTCGGGCACCTCGGCGGTGGAAGTCGCCGCAAGTGGCTCGACCGGCTCGCGAACGGGAGACTCCGACCGACTGCAGGCGCCAACGACTAGAGCAGCACAGAGCAAGCAGAATCTGGTCATGGAAAACAGTATGCCAAAGGCAGAAGTTGGTTACCTCGAACCCGTTCCCGGCTCAAACACGCTTCACCTGGAGCGTGACCGCCATCGACAAGACCTCCCCCGGTTCTAGCGCCGTCATGCCGACCCCGACGTGCCCGGCCCTGGCGAGATTGAAGGCGTCGTTGGCGTGGCTGACTGGCTCGAGTGCGAAGAACGGCTGACTCTCGGGCGAGTACACAATCAGGTGCCGGAGGCTTTCGCTCGCCGTCATGTCAATCTGCACCGAGCTCTTTGGCCAAAGGATGGACGCTTGGCCGTCCCAATCGCTGAAGCAATGGTCGAGCACGACCTCGAGCGGGCGACGGTCTTGGAAGTCCTGCTCGGCGGAGATCGGGACAGCGGCTCCCGTGGGCAGCGGGGGATCGCCAGCGGGGTAGACGCCGCCGACACGATGTTCCAGCTCGACCCCGTCGCCTTCCCCGGCGAGAGCTCGAACGAAGTACGGGTGAAATCCGCCTCCGGCAGGCATGCGCACGTTGGAGGTGTTTTCGACGTCGAGCTTCATCGTGAACGAAGCGCCATCGAGCACATAGCTCGTGCGAGCATGAATCGAAAACGGGAAGTTGAAGTCGTCGAAGCTGCGGGAATCGAGCTCGTACTCGGCTCGGGTTTCCGTTGTTTTTACGCAAGACCACGGTCGGTCACGAACGTCGCCATGGATGGCGTGCTTCTCCGCCATTCGCAGGTCGTACGAGCGGCCATCAAACTCGAACCGACCATCGCGAACGCGGTTCGAGTAGGGCGCGAGCGAGAAGCTCGCCGCGTCACTCGACCGCGAGAGCGGTTCCGTCGCTCGGCGCATGAGCGCCGTCCAATTTTCACCGTCTCGATGACTGAAGTCCGTGATCGAGCACCCGAGGTTCGGCGCGAAGCGAAGCCGCAACGAGTCGCTCACGAGCTCGACGACGCGGGTAGCTACCACGCGCGACATTCTAGTCGACACACGGGCACTGCGAGCAGCTACCGTGGGCGGGGCCCCGAGCGAAGGAGAAAATCCCGCTCCTTGCGCGCAACCTGGTCCAGATCAGCATTCCGTGGTTTGATTGCGGCACCTATGAAACGCTACTCACTCGTCATTTGTGCCGCGTCGTTCTCGGTCGCCTGTGGAGGCTCCCAAGAACCGCAACCCAATCATCCACCACCCGGCTACCAGCAGCCCCCGCCCGGCTACCAGCAACCGCCGCCCGGCTACCAGCAACCGCCGCCCACCGCGCAGCCCGCGCCCGCGCCGGCTCCTGCGCCGCCCGCTGCTGCTCCACCCGCCGCGGCGCCCCCGGCCGCGGCTCCGCCTGACGGTCAGCCCACGGCGATCCCCGGCGTGCTCAAGCATGCCGATGGCTCGTGCTCGATCACTCCCCCCGCGATGGGTGGCGGCGCACCGGCGGCTCCGATCAAGGGGCCATGCCCCCCGGGCCTCTGACCCCGACCGGTCTGCGTTCCGCCGAACAGTAGTCGCCGCGTGCGCGCCCGGCTTCCGTTAGAGGAAGCCGGGTAGGCCGCAGCCCGAGGCGGCACCGACGATTTCCTCCGCACCCTTCTGGGGCTGCGCGGCGATCCAGTCGGTCAACAAGAATTGGTTCTCTCCGCCTCGGTCGCTCGGGTCGAGCGTGATGCACGAGGCGCTGCTGTTGCCCAGCGCTATCCCGATCCGCTGCGCTTCTGGCGGGCTGGTGTAGCCGAACAGGAAGCACATCTCGTTTTCGTTCACGCCGAAGCACATGTCGTGGTCCGTCGTGTTGTTGAAATGACACTGGAACTGCACGGCGTTCATCCCGTCGGTGCTGATGACGGGATCGTAGACCACAATGTCGCTGTCGGTGAGGCCCGTCCCGCCGCGATCGTAAGCGAGCACGCCCTCTTCGAACATGTGCACGCCTTCGTCGGTGACCTCGGGGGCCATTTGCGACTGGTATTGGGCGAGCGGCGAATTGCCGAACTTGACGTCGAACCCCGTCGCCCACTGATGCGTGTGCGGCATGATGCCCGCGACCTCGCCGCCGCCCCAGTTGCAAGTTGCCTTGAGCGTCGCCTCCTGGCGCGCCGGCAAGAGGAAGTTGAACCAGATGTAGACGAACATCTTGCTCGGGTTCGTCACCTGGTCTGCCGGCATCGTGTAGAAGTCCCAGGCCGCTTCGACGTGCAGCGTATCGGGAGTCGTGTTCTGAAGATGCAGGTCGGTGATGATCTGGAAGTTGCCGGGAATGTCGTAGGCGTAGCCTTGGGCGAACGCGAACTTCTCGGCGCTGACGCCTACGACCTGCGTCGAGCTCGCGAACAGAACCTCCGGCACGATGGTGTTGGAGGTGTCTGCTCCTTGAAGCACCGGGAAGAGCTGACCAAAGATGAGCGCATCGGCGCTCATCGTGCAGTAGGGGTACGGTTGCTCGGCAACTTGGCCGCCAATGGGCAGCCCGTAGAGATTGGCGTGGTGCAGCCCGGGTGTCGTGTGAATCACCGACGTGTACACCCAACGATGAGCGAGATCTTCGGGGATCTCCCAAGCCTGACACCCTCCCCCATCGTTGATTCCGTTTTCGCTGTCGAAGCCCGGCGCGATGTCCTGCGGCTCGGCGATCGCGCGGAAGCCGCTCTTCGGTGGGGGCGGAAGCTCGAGGAGAGTCAACCCCTGTCCGCTCTCGTCGTAGAAGACCACGTTGTTCTGGTCGAGTTGCTCCTGGGGCTCGAAGCGAAACGGGTCGAGCACGCACTCGCCGTCCTCGAGGACTTGACTCGGCGCGCACTCGGTCGGCCCGGCGCCGTCTCCCTCCTCGCTGCTGCTACCGCACGCGGCGGTGAGCGCGGCCGCTGCCAGACCCAGGAGAGCGATTATTCTGTTTTCCATCACGAGCTTTCGTCGAGTCATTGCGTCAACCTCCGACCAGTCCAAGTTTGGCCGGTCGGCCAGTCTTGTCAAGACGGCTCCGACGCGCGATCGCGCTTTTTTTCTGCGGAAACGGACACGACTGTCCTGTCGACTGGCCCGCTTCATTGACGGTCCAGGCCCCCGACACTACGGCTTGCGACCCGCGTTTCAGCGGAGAACCCACCTCAGGAGCTCACCCATGGGACTTCACATCGGCAGCATCGCCCCCGACTTCGAACAGGATTCCACGGACGGAACGATCAAGTTTCACGATTGGATCGGAGACCAGTGGGCCATCCTCTTTTCTCATCCCAAGGACTTCACCCCCGTTTGCACGACAGAGCTCGGTCGTGCCGCCAGCCTGAAGTCCGAGTTCGCAAAACGCAACGTGAAGATGATCGCGGTGAGCGTAGACGGAGTCGGTGACCACAAGAAGTGGATCGGCGACATCGAGGATACGCAGAAAGTGAAAATGAACTTTCCGATCTTGGGGGATCCGGACCGCAAGATCGCGAAGCTCTACGACATGATCCACGACGAAGCGAACAACACGCTCACCGTGCGGTCGGTGTTCGTGATCGACAACAACAAGAAGATCCGTGGAATGATCACGTATCCGGCGAGCACCGGGCGCAACTTCACGGAAATCCTGCGGCTCATCGATTCGCTGCAATTGACCGACAGCCACAAGGTCGCCACGCCCGTCGACTGGAAGGACGGCGACGACTGCGTCATCGTCCCCGCAGTTCAGGACGAGAACGAGATCAAAAAACTCTTCCCGAAGGGGTACGAGGCCGTGCGTCCGTGGCTCCGAATGACGCCACAGCCCAACAAATGATCCGCGCCGCCTGAAGCGACGGGGTCAGCCGATTTTGACGATCGGCTGTCCCCTGCGCACGGTCCCCGACTGCACCACTTTGGCGTTGACGCCGCGCAGTCGGAGATTTTTGCCGAACGGCGAGTTGACGAGCTTCAGCGCGTCGATCCCGAACCGCTCGACGTACTTCTTGCACCCCGTGTGCGGGACCGAAGTGATCTCGATGACCGCCTCGCCGAGCTGAAGTCGAGCTCCGGCGGGTAGATTCTCTTGGCTGAGGTCGAGATCCACGACGAACTGGTCGCCGGAGAGCTCGCGTCGAGCATCATCCCGCGCGATGAAGTCCAAGATGCGCTTGCCGGTCAGCGTGATCTGCATCTCCGGGTGGGCCGAGCCGTCGGGCGTCTTCTTGCAACCTCGAGCCTTCCAGTTGTCTCCGACGAGGCCAGCGTCCACGTCGAGCTCTGCCGAGTCGAGCAGCTCGCGTTCTCCATTGGCGGGGCGCCGTACGATGAGATCGATCGGTCCCTCGCTCTTCGGCGCGCCCGAAATCGACGATAGCGCTCTCTCGAGCTCCTCTTTGCTGACGTGGGTGGGCATGAAACGATTTCCTCGGGCAGTCGACCGGCGAGCCAGAGACCTAACACGTCGACCATCGTGCGCTCGGTCAGGTTAGTCTCCGCCGGATGCTGCTCGACGATCGGCCCCCGCTGCCGCTCAACCCGTTCGATGGCGATCCCCCGCTGGTGCACGGGTTGCCGATGGCTGGCGGTCGATTCCCGAAGCTCGGGCACCTGCCGGCGCTCGCCTGGGATCTGCCGGGCCTGTGCGATTGGGCCGAGCGCCGCTACGGCGAGCACACTTGGCTCGACCGCGGCTTCGACAGCCGCATCTTGCAGCTGTCCGGTGACGACAGCTTCGCGATCCTCCGAAACAAGGTCACGGACTCGTCCGCGCTCTACGACGTCGCCGCGACGTTCCTCGGGCATTCGATGATCGTAATCGATGGATCGGATCACCGACGCGTTCGTGGCGCTAGTGCTCACGCCTTCTCGCCGGCCGGGCTCAATCGCGCCGGGGTCGGCGAGACGGTGGGCGAGCTGGTGCGCCGGCGCGTATCCTTGTGGCCCCATGCGGAAGATCTCGGCATCGTCGCCGAGACGCGCGAGCTCGCACTCGAGCTGATCTTTCGCATCATGGGGATCGCCAGCGAGGATGTTCCGGAATGGCGCCACCAATTCGAAGAGCTGGCGCTCAGTGCCATCAACATCCCTTTCGACTTCCCCGGGATGCCGATGTGGCGCGGACGGCGGGCGGCCCGCTGGATCGAAGCCCGGCTACGCGCGATCGTGCTGCGCGCGCGCACCAACTCGGACCACGACAGCTTGGTGGGCGCCATGACCCACGGCAAAGACGAAAAAAATGAGGGGCTCAGCGACGACGAGCTCATCCACAACATGAAG
This sequence comes from Polyangiaceae bacterium, assembly GCA_029261965.1. Lineage (GTDB taxonomy): Bacteria > Myxococcota_A > Polyangia > Polyangiales > Polyangiaceae > JAJDAH01. Next base: position 724 of record JAJDAH010000328.1, on the reverse strand, counting down.
CTACTGGTGCTCGCCGGTCACGAGACGACTGCGTCCGTGCTGGCGTGGGCGTTTCTTCTCCTCGCCGAACATCCAACAGTTTGGACGAACCTCGTGGATGAAGCGGCATCGTTCGACGGCCTACCGACGAGCGCCGGCGACCTCAACAGGGTGCCCCTGGCCGAAGGCATCTTTCGGGAGGCGCTGCGGCTTTATCCACCGGTGCCGACGGCCATTCGGAAAACCACCGCCGAGGTGCGGTATGGCGGTTGCGCAGTGCCGAAGGGGACCATCCTGGCGTGCAATCTCCACAGCCTATCTCGCGATCCCGAACGCTATCCGGACCCCGACCGCTTTCGCCCCGAAAGATGGCTCGAGCTCGGGCGCCGGCCGACACCGTTCGAGATGTGCCAGTTCGGGGGCGGCCCGCACTTTTGCCTCGGCTATCACGTCGCCATGCTCGAAGGCGTCGCGTTGTTGATCGGTGCAGCCCAAACTCTGTCGGCAAGCGGAATGACACTCGCCCCAAGGCGGAAGCTACCGCGACCGCGTTACGTTCCGGTGCTACACCCGCCGCGAAAGGCGGGCGTCCGCGTGCTCCGCGCCGGCGCAAGCGCCTGAGCGAGTCCGCTCACGAACACGACGTCGGAAGCAACCAGTACGGCTCTTCAGAAGCAGGACGCCGCGTGCAAGCCCGCCTGGGACCTGCCATAATCGCCGCGATGACGAAGAAGTCGCTCTCGTC